>JBBQOA010000067.1:0-12061 GCA_038330465.1 Pyrinomonadales bacterium | reverse complement strand
GGATCTTGGATCTTGGATCTCGTTTGAGCCTGGCTTTTTAGATTCTTTCATTCCTTTGAATTCTTTGCAGGGGCTAGTTCATTTTATTAAGTTTTTCACCGAATTCGCGCAAAGATTCGAGCGCGTTTTGACGAACCTTGTTTTGCAAAAATTTTGACCAGCCGAGCAGTTGTCCGCTTAATCCGAGCGCTTGTTTCGACCATTTCCAAAAATCGAACGTGTCGCGATGGCGAAATATCTTTCCGTCCTTGAATTCAAATTCGGCGTGAATTTCGTTAAAAACCTGTCTGCCCGTTTTCGTGAAAAGATAATCCGCCGTCCAATCCGCCGAGCCTTTCTGTTCGTCGGCGATGACGTTTTTGAACTCGATCTGAATATTTCCCTTGGCGCGCGCGACGAGCATTCGCCACATGTTTTTCGCGTTCGCGCCTTTCAGTTTACCAAAAGCCGGATCTGAAAACTCGATCTCGTCGTGGTAACAAGCCGTCATCGCGCCGGCGTTGTGATTGGCAAAAGATTCGTAAAAATGTCGGATCAGTTTTTCGTTTTCCATATTGAATTTTGAGCGATCTTTGCCTCGGGATTAGATGGCATTTCGTTAAGCTTTCAAAATATAAAGATGAAATCCGCCGTAGATCGAGGCGCGGTCTTGTTTGAAAAGCTGCTTTGAAAACTCTTCTTCATAAACGAAACGCGTCCGCAGATCATTCGGCAAATTCGTTTCGATCGGCGAACTTGTGCCGGCGGTTCGAAAGATAATTCGTGCGCCGGGTTCGCCGCGGTCGGCGATCGCCTGCCAGAGTTCGGTCATCATTTCACTGTTCATCCAATCCTGCGCGTCGAGAAAAACGAAACGATTAAAAGTTTTTTTCGGCTGATCTTGGATCACGTCCGTCACCGAACCGATCTTGGTGCAGATGTTTTCGGCGTTGGCTTTCAGTTTTTCGTAATTTTCGGCTTTCAAATATTCGGGCACGGCAGCGCGCTCGTCGGTGTCGTATTTGCGCGCAAAAGCCTGCCACGCGAAATAGTTTTCATAGATCGGATATTCAACGGCGAGACGTTTGGTTCGTTCTTTGTAAACGTCGATCAGATTGGCGCCGGCGGCAAGATCTTTTTTGAGCTCGTCGTACTGCTGCGGCGGAATGCCGAGACCGAACATCGTGACGGGCATTTTGCCGATCGTTTTGATCAGAAAAGAATCAAAGAACGGCGCGATGTATTTTTCGTAAAGCGCGGCTTGTTCGGCGGGCGTTTTCGCCTTTAACACTTCGTCGGGTTTGCAGCCGAGAAGCCGCGCGAATTTATGAAAGAAACGCAGGAAATAACCGTTGCGCGAATGTTCGTAAAGCCCGCCTTTTTGAAAAAAATTGATCCGCTTTCCAACGGTGAGCTTGCCGAGCAGGGAATTCGATTCCCAGAATTCTTTGGTTTGCAGGTCAAGCTTCGGCGCGATGAATCGCTCGTAATTTTCGATCGTTTTGACGCTTTTGCCGAACCCGAAAAAAGCGAAAAAATCTTCGTAAGTCGGTAGAAATTTGAGTGCGGCGATCTTCAGATTTAGTAAAAAGATGTGATGCCGGTTAAGATCGACGGCGGTCACGGAGCTTGGATTTTCGAGCAGATAATTGAGCGCGTTGCAGCCGCCCGATGAAATTGTCAGAACACGCGAATTTTCGTCCAGTTTCAAGGCTTGCAGATCGACGCGCGGGTCTTCCCAGATCTGATTATAAACAAAAGCGTCGAACCAAACGGCGAAAAGTTTCTGCAAAACGCTTTGCTTTTTCGAAACTTCTTTTTGCTTGACCGCGCCTAAAACGAGTTGTTCGCTCATAAATCCTTTGAACTGCAGATCAGAAACATTTTGGAATCAGGCTGAAAATAAAGTTGTTTTGACCGCGCCTTTCTTCCTTGCGGTGAAAATCAATTATTCATTGACCATCACTTCGACCGGATCGATCGTCGAAGCCTTCCACGCCGGATAAAGCGCGCCGAAAAGGCTGCCGCCGACGGCGATCGCGATCGCCGTCAAGATCCAATCGCGGCTGAATTCAAACTGGAGATCAAAACTTTTTTCGATGATGAACGAAGCGAGAAAAGAGACGGCAAAACCGAGCAGCACGCCAAAGACGCCGATCATCAACGCTTCGCCTTCGATGACGCGGATGATAAACGGTTTCGACGCGCCCAAAGATTTGAGAATGCCGATCTCCTTGCGCCGTTCGGTGATCGTCGTGTACATCGACAAGAGCACGAAGATCGTCGAAACAAACGCGCCTAAACCGACCAGGACTTTCAGAAACAAATTCAAAGCGGGAATTCGCTCCTGCGCGTCAATGATCAGATCGCGCGTCAGATTGATCTTGTTGCCGGGCAGAATCGTATTGATTCGCGCGGCAACTTCGTCAACATCCGCGCCGTCTTTGATCTTGACCAAAATATAGGTGCATTTGTTCGGCGCTTCGAGCGCGTCCTGCATCGCGGCGAGCGACATCTTGATGCGGGCACCAGAGGGCGGCGTGAAAATGCCGACCGACGTGTAATTTCTGCCGAAAATTTCGACCTTGTCGCCGAGCGTGACGTTTTGATCCTTGACGTAGCGTTCGTCGAGAATGACCTCGTCATTCGCCGTCGCGGCGCGTCCCTCGATGATCTCCATCTCGTTCATTTCGGCGAACGGCTCCCATTCAATACCGTCGATCTGCTGAATTCCCCAGCGCTGATTGGCGTTCGGCGTGATATAGCGAATGACCGGAACGGTCGATTTGACGCCGTCGATCGCTCTTAATTTCCCGGCGTAAGCGGTCGGCACCGAAGCGTTCGAGCTCGTCAATTCCATCGCGCCCGGACGCGTGAAAACGATCTCCGCCTTCCAGTTCGACGCGCGTTTTGCCATATCGTTCGTCATTCCGCGCGCCAAACCCGTGAACAAAACGACAAGGATGACGCCGAGCGCGACGCCGATAATGCTGATCAAGGTGCGAAACGGGCGAACCCTTAAATTGGCTAAAACTAATTCGAGCATTTTGTGATTATAAAACTTCGTTCGCGAAATCAAAACTCTTCGCTTTGCTATTGTCTGTGAACAAATCCTTACGTTTTTGAAAATCCTGATACATTTTGTCGTATGCGGCAAAAAGATTGTCGGTCGATTTCTCGCGCGTGTTGTCGAGCGCGGTTAAAATTGCGTTGTTGACCTTGCGCGCACGCGCGTTCGGGTCTTCGATGATCGCGCGCACCGCTTTGGCAAATTCGGCGCCCGAAGGTTTGACGAGCCACGCGTTTTCGTCGTTCGCATAAGAAAGAATGCCGCCGGCGTCGGGCGCGAGCGTCGGCGCGCCCGACGCCATCGCTTCGAGCGGCGCGATGCCGAACGGTTCTTTCGGATTCGGATGGACGAACGCGTCGCAATTGGCGTAGTAATCGGCAAGCGTTTCCTTGTCGAGATGTCCGAGCAGGACGAGCTTGCCGGGAAAGTTTTTGGCGGTTTCCGCTTTCAGAAAATCTTCCTGCGGTCCGGCGCCGGCGACGAGTAAACGATAATCGCGCTTTGAATCCTGCGCGAGAAATTTCATCATTTCGACGAGCAGACCGACATTTTTTTCGGGCGAAATTCGTCCGGCGTAAAGCAGAACGATGCTGTTTTCGGGAATTTTCGCCGCCGCGCGCATTTGTTTTTTGACCTCGGCGCTTTTTCGGTCGGCGCGAAAAACCTCGGCGTTGACGCCGCGCGGGCAAACGTAGATTCGTTCTTCGACGGGAATCCGCGGCGCTTTGAAAAACTGCCACGATTTGTTGAAGAACCAATCCGAACGGCTTTTGTTTTCCTCTTTTTTGTAAGCTTTGTAAAATTCCTGCGCCGTGTAAACCGAATTGGCGATATGAAAATCGAAGATCGCGAGTGTGTAATTGCCGACGATGCGCCGCGCAAACCATTCGCCGAGCGCGCTTTTCGACATAAACGAAGCGATATTGTCGTCCATTCGTTCGGCGCTGAAATGCACGAGCATCGGGCGACCGAGTTGTTTGAATTTGCCGAGCCGGATCATTGCGCCGAGCATCGAGATCGTGTATTTATCGGTGACTTCGATCAGGTCGGGCTGTTCGTCGAGCAGAATTTTGCGGATCAGCGAATCGCTCTGCATATATTGCCACGGCAGGATCAAGCGGTAGCGTTTGTCGAAAACGGGCGAATATTTGGCGGGAACGTAATAGATCTTGGCGAATTTGTTGATTTCCTCAACGTCTTCTTTTTCGCCGGGAACGATCAATCGAACTTCTCTTTGATGGCGTTCGGCGGCGGCGAGCAGATTGTTGAAGCTGGTGCTGATGCCGCCCGAATTCTTGTGGTAATAATTAGTGATATGAACTGATTTGAGTTTTTTTTGATTCACGCTTGTTTGTCCGGGCGGCTTCGCAAAAACAACGATAAAACGACAGCGAAGATCATCACGATCAAACCGTCGATTCCCCAATATTTGATGTACTCAATTTCGTGTCCGCCCTTGTATGTCCAAAAGATCTTATAGGTTACCGCCCAGCAAAGAAACTGCGAAAAAACGCCGAAACCTAAAATACTGATGAGCGCGAAGAACCATTCTTGACGCTTGAGCATCGCCGCGATTTCGTGCGGAATGAAAGCGAGAAAGTCGAAAACCATCTTGGGCATATTGATAATGTCGCTGAGCAGCGATTTGCTGCCTTCTTCACCGACGATCATCACGTTGCGCCGCATAATGAACAAACTGAACAATGCCGAAAAGATCGAAACGCAGACCGACCGCACGATCGCGACATTGGTATGACTTTCAGTTTCCGTAAAATACGAAAACCCGACCTGCACGAAAAATTCAAAAACGTGGCTGATCACCGGCACGATCATCAGGATCGTGAGCAGCGCTTTCCACGCCGGTTCGACGTGGCGAAACGCCTGAATCATCGCGCCGCCGATTCCGGCAAACAAAAAGCGGAAAGTAAATTGGACCAATGCCGCGCCGAGCGCGAGTTTGAGACTTTCCTTGCTGACCAAATAAGTGATCAAAAAGATCGGTGCCCGCAGTCCGCCGCTGAGGATCGCGCCTTTATAATTCCATTGCCGGATAAATACTCCGGGATCGCGCAGTAAACCTGCCCAAGCCTCGCCAACCGTATTTGTCGGCACGACCGCCGGAGTTTCTTCAAATGTCATTTCGTTCATCATAAAAGGGCATCAAATGCGATGCGTGTGGGTAAAGCTATATAATTTATTTAATTTTCCCCTTGGCTTGTTTTTGTGTTTCCTGAATTTCGATCGCTTCACGGTAAGCATCGTAAACGCTTTCGAAAACCGCATCCCACGAACTCAACTGCGCATTTTGGCGCGCTTTTTGTTTCATTTTCGCAAGTTTTTCGGCATTGTCCATCAATTCCAGCGAGTATTTGACGAAATCATCAAAATCTTCCGCGATAAAGCCCGATTCGTTATGCTTGATAATAAATTTGGGTCCACCCTGATTCGTCACAAGTGACGGCACTCCCGAAGCATTTGCTTCCTGCGCGACATTTCCGAAAGCATCGGTTTCAGACGGAAACACGAAAACGTCCATATTAGCATAAGCGGCTGATAATTGCTCACCGTCGAGAAAGCCTGTGAACTCGGCAAACTGCATATTTTTTTCGAGCCATTCGCGTTCGTTGCCTTCGCCGACGATCAGGAATTGAAAATTCGTTTTGCCTTTTTCGAGCAGCTTTTTCTCCAGTTCGGCAAGCAGCCGAACGTTTTTCTCGGCGCGCAATCTGCCGACAAAACCGAAGCGGAAGATCTCATCGCGGACGGTTCTTTTTTCGGGCGTGAATTTTTCGGTGTCCACGCCGCGCGACATCAGACGCGAAACGCGTTTTGTTCCTTTGCCGAGAATATCGACCAATTCCTGATTGGGTGACAGCACGACTTTCGGGATCTTGTAATAAAGGATCGCGCCGTCCATAATTTTACGTTCGGCAAAACCCATCAACGAATCGAGCATTTTTTGCGGCAGGAATCGAAGCATCCGCGTTAACCGGCGGGCGGCAAATTCGTGCAGATTCGTGTGCCATGAACCGACGAGCGGAATTTGCAGTTTCCAGCTCAAATACACGCCGATAATGCTGACATCGTTCAAGCCGGTGATGTGCATGACATCGGGCTGAAATTTAAGCAATTCGCGCAAAACGCGGGCGGCGTGGCGCTGAAAAAACGGATCGTATTTTAGATCTTCGTCCATCGGAAAGGAAAACGGAGAGCGTTTGAGCGAAAGATAGCGGACACTTTCGTCATCGGTCCTTTCGGTCTGCTTTCCGGCGTGAATGCACAAATAGGGATAGCCGTTTCGTTTGGCATATCCGATCAATCTTTTACTGGTCATCGCAACGCCGTTGACTTCTAAAAATGAGTCAGGAAAAAAGGCAATGCGGGGAATTTTTTTCACTATTTTAAACAAAAAGTTTGGCGGGCAAGCCCGCCATCAAAAATTAAACAAAATTAAAGATAACAAAAATGATCCTAAGAAACCGCGTCAGATGAAAGACTTGGCGTAATATCTTCGAGATTCGGGATTTCAAAAACGGTCTTTGCCGCGTCTTTCGGCACCCGATCATGTTTTTTACGCGCCAAAGCAAACAGCGGACGCATTTGCGGACTGCCGAGAAAACCGAGTGTTTTGATTGCCAGTCTCAGCCACAGCGGTCCGCCATTATCCCAATTATATTCCGCCAGCGGAATCAATCCTTTGCCTCTGCCGATGTCGAAATAAACGCGTTCAAGCCACTGTTGGCGACCTTCGGGAAATTCGGGATAATGTTTCAGAATCTCCGAAAACGACTGTAATTGACGCGAATGAAGCGGTTGTTTGTATTCCGGCATCAAGACGACCTCGCTTCTTTTATCAACCCGGATCTCTTCGACAAATTCTTCAAAGGTTGTCGAGTTTGTCAGATTGATCACGGTGTTCGGTTTGCAGCCGTGACGGTCGCCGCCCGTCGCGATCGGGAAACCCAATGCTTCCGCCATTTCAATGACGGCTTTGTTTTCCGACCAGGCGCGGAAACCGTTGATCTCAAACGCGTGAATCCAGCGTCCGTGTTCTTTGATGAAATGATTCAGCAAGATCTGGTGCCGATCTTTACCGACGAGCTCAATGTCCCAAAAAGGATGATTCAAAATTAGCAAAACCTGCGGAATTTCGTTGAGCATCGCAAACATTTCGTGCAGATGCTCGTTGGTCGGATTTTCGCTGAATGAATATTCGATCAATGTTTGAGTTAATTCGGCGGCGCGGTCTTTGGGCAGATTATGGACGCCGAGATGGAAAAAACCGTATTCAAACGGAACGGTCCATTCTAATGAAATCGGGGCTTTCGCATTGTCGTATTGTTCGTTGAGCAGTAAGCTGCCGTCAATGCTGTCGTGGTCGGAGATCGAAATCATCGCTTCCAAACCGGCGTTATTGATCTGCGTTTTTTCAATCTCGTAAACATCGTCCGGCTTCATCGGCGGCGACCAAAAAGCCGTCGATAGATCGAGGCTTTTGCCCTCTCGTTGTAAATATCTTTCGCATTCTTTTTTCCAAAAAAATGATATAACGGGAAGTCTTTCCGCGTAATGCGGAATAAAATCAAGCATTTCTTTGGAAAATTGGGTATGACAGTGGAGAGAAACTCCTGTCTTTGATTTCGGGGTTAATGTTTCAGCTTTATGCAAAATATGCAGTCGCGTTTGTTTTAAATTCATTATTTCGTCTCCGCTTCTGTTGCAACTAAACGTATAAAACTATCAAATCTCGCCAAAGTTGTAAATTCGTCTGATGTCCAACCATCTGGAACTGTTGTCTGTTTTTGCGCTGTTGATTGATTCGGCACGCACTATAATTTGAAAATTTTATCATAAGACACTGGAAAAGACAGCAACTTAACAATAATTTAAGAAAATATAAAATACTTGTCACAAACCGAAAACGGGTGGTGTTTTCCAATTAGTAAAAGGAAAAACTTTCCAAAACATTTCATAAAAACTCGAACAGAGGAGAAAAGCAATTATGTCCTGGTTAATATCATTAATGCTCGCGGGCGTCGTTTTTACATCGGATTCAACGGTTCCCGTGCAAAAAAATAATAATTATACAAATAGCGAGCAAACAAAAGTCGTCCGGTTAGATGAAACCGAACGTTTCGAGCAGACCTATCCTTTAAGCGCCAACGGCAAAGTCAGCGTTTCAAACGTCAACGGTTCGATCACGATCGAGACCTGGGATCGCAACGAAGTCAAACTCGAAGCCGTCAAAACCGCCGACGACAAAGACCGCCTGGCGGATGTTGAAATCAAAATCGATTCGCAAAAAGATTCCTTTTCGGTTGAAACCAATTACGACAACTGGAAGCGCGAGGGCGGAACGCGCGGTTGGAAAAATTACGGTAAACTTTCGGTTAATTATCATTTAACCGTTCCGAAAAACGCGATTTTGGATGAAATCGAAACCGTCAACGGCTCGGTGAATATTTCGAATTCCAATAATCTGACGAAAGCCTCGACCGTCAACGGTCAGGTGATCGCGACCAATCTGCGCGGCACGGCGAATCTTTCAACCGTCAACGGGACGGTCGAAGCGAATTTTGATCAGATGCAGTCGTCAAGCCGAATATCGCTCAACACGGTCAACGGGACGGTCAATTTGACGATTCCGTCAGACGCCAACGCGACCGTTAAAGCCGACACAGTCAACGGCAGCATCAATAACGATTTCGGTCTGCCGGTTCGCAAAGGTCAGTATGTCGGGCGCGATCTCTACGGAAAGATCGGCAGCGGCGATGTCCAGATCCGGCTCAACAGCGTCAACGGCGGGTTGAATATCAAACGCAAAAATGACGGTAAAAACGTCAATCCCGCGACCAATCTGCTTCCGCAGAAAAGTAAAGATGACGATCAAGAAGATTGGGACGACAATGACACTTCGGTCAATGTTAATGTCAATAAAATGAACAAAGAAATCAATAAATCTGTGCGAACCTCACAAAAAGTTAGCGCCGTGCAGATGAAAAATGCGCAAAAGGAAATGGAAAAAGCGCAAACGGAAATCGAAAGGATCAAACCTGAGCTTGCGAAGATCAACCAGCTCGAGCTTCAGGCAAAGATCGATGAGGGAATGAAACGTCAAAAAGAAGCGATGGCGCGCATCGCCGAAGCCAACTTTTTTGTCGGGGCGCCCGTCATCGAAAAAAAAAATGAGAGTTTTAATGTTAAAGGAACTCCGAAAGTTAGGGTCGATGCCAAAAATTGTGCGGTGAGCGTGCGCGGTTGGGATAAACAGGAAGTTGAATATTCAATCACCCGCGTCTCGAAAAGCCGCAGCCCCAAACCGCTTGACTACACGGTCGATCACTCGGATTCCGAAGTAAAGATCATCGTCAGCAGCGGGAAAGATTCCGATAATCGTGAGTTTCTCGGCGATACCGAACGCATCCGGGTGGAGGTATTTGTGCCAAAAAAGTCGAATTTGTGGATTCACACTGATCGTGAAATCCGCTTGGAAAATGTTTCGGGCGAAATTGATCTGAAAGGCGCCGACGAATCGATCAATGTCCGCGACGTTGATGGTAAACTTACGATTGCCTCAACCGACGGCAGAATCCGCGTGATCGGTTTCAAAGGTGAAATCGAATCGACCACCGAATCGGGCGAAATAAATCTCGAAGGCAATTTTCAAAAAATTACGGCGACGACCGACGACGGCAATATAATTTTGACCTTGCCGGATGACGCGGCGGCGATAATTCGGACAAATACGGCGGCGGTTCGGCTCGAAGGACTTTTGCCGACAAAAGTTAAAACCGTCGATACGTCAGAAGGCTCATCGGTTTGGCGGATCGGGGCAGGAAGCGCAAATTATAATTTTATGGTCGGTGACGGAAACATTTTAATTCGAACCATCAGCGATTTGAAAGCCGGTCTTTAAATAAAAATGATTTACTGATTCCGCTGAAAATATTCGCGAAAACCTCAAAAATTTTAACCGTAAACTCTAAATTAAATGCGCTCTATGTTTGAAATCCGGCGCGTCTTAAGAGTTTACGGCGAGACTTTTATCATCTTGATCTAGGCATAATCAAAAGTTTTTTTTATATAACTATTTTTGAAACCTTTTGACCAGTTCGACGTTTTAGTCAAAAGAAAATCATTATTTTTTATTTTTATCATTCCCGATAATTTATTTTTAATTTATAAACAGCAAAGAGGTGAAGTATGAAAGCTCTGGGTGCATTTTTAACGGTTTTATTTTTAACATTTTATATTCCGGCACAAACAGCAAAATTAGTCGAGACCAAAGAGTCGGACAACACGGTCAAGGAAACAACACCGGCAAAAAAATCAAAGGTCGTAGTTCCGCCCGAAAAGTTGCGTCCCATTACCATTCCGAAGATCGAGACACCGCCGACGATCGACGGCAAACCCGACGAGGAAGTTTGGAAACAAGCCGCCGTTTTTAAGGATTTTTATCAAACTGAGCCGGGCAACAACATCGCCCCTTCGAAACCGACCGAAGTTTATGTCATGTATGACGAAAAAAATCTTTACGTCGCCTTTAAATGCTGGGACGACAAAGACAAAATCCGGGCGACGATCGCCAAGCGCGACGAGGTTTTCAATGAGGACAACGTGCGGATGTGGCTCGACACTTACAACGACCAGCGGCGCGCTTATGTGATCGGTTTCAACCCGCTCGGCATTCAGCAGGACGGAATTTTTACCGAAGGTAACGGCGCCGATTTTTCGGTTGACATCGTTATGGAATCGAAAGGCGTGATCGAGGATTGGGGCTGGTCGGTCGAGGTCAAGATCCCGTTCAAATCTTTGCGATACAGCGCCGGCAAGGGGAAAATGTGGGGCTTTAATGTCGCCCGCAACATCGACCGGCTCAATGACGAATTCGATCAATGGTTGCCTGATGACCGCGACATTTCGGGCTTTTTGGTCAAACACGGAAAGATCACCGGGCTTGACGAGATCAAAACCGAACGGACCTTGGAAATTGTCCCGAGCGTGACGCTTTCGGAAACCGGTAGCCGTAAACGGACGATTCCGAGAGCGGGTTTTTCACCGCTTGGCGGATATCATCCGATCTTTAACCCGAACGGTATTCAGGATCCCGGAAAGTTTACGAACGATCCGATCAAAAAAGACATCGGCGTCAATCTCAAATACACGATCACGCCGAACATTACGCTCGACGCGGCGATCAATCCCGATTATGCCGAGATCGAAGCCGATGCGCCGGTGATCCTTGCGAATCAGCGTTTTCCGATCTTTTTTCAGGAAAAACGTCCGTTCTTTTTGGAAGGCAAGGACATCTTTAATTCACCGCTCCAACCGTTTTATTCGCGAACGATCGTCGATCCCGACTTTGCGGCGAAATTGACGGGCAAGATCGATAAGACCTCGTTCGGTTTTTTGGCGGCGTCCGACAATGCGCCGGGAAACTATTCTGATGATGAACGAACCGAGATCAGAATTTGTCAGCAGGATCGTTTGAATCATCCGAATGCCGGAATCACCTGTCCGCAGGAAGATTTTGTCGATAAGAACGCCTTTTTCAGCGTGCTGCGCGTCAAACGCGACTTCGGCAAGAACAACAATGTCGGCTTTTTCGGGACGGCGCGGATCTTTCCGAAGAATCGTAATTTTACCGCCGGTTTTGACGGAACTTTCAAACTGGACGATAAAACCGTGATGACGTTTCAGGTTCTCGGAACGCATTCACGAAAGAATTTCTATAACTCGATGTCCGACAGCGTGGCTTATAAAACCGGCAACGGCATCGGCTATTACTGGAGTTTGGATTATACGACTGACCGCTTCGGTTACTTTGTCGAGGCTTTGGGACGTTCGAGTAACTACCGCGCCGATTCGGGTTTTACGCGACGCACCAACAATAATTCGTTTTTCGGCGCGACCCGTTTCAGCACGAAATCCAACGCGAAAGCCAAGATCATTCGGATCAATTCCAACCAGTTCGCCCGCGTCAACGTTGACTGGCGCGGACGCTTTCAGAAC
>JBBQOA010000066.1:0-12110 GCA_038330465.1 Pyrinomonadales bacterium | reverse complement strand
GCTATGCCGACCGCGGGATTGATGCTTTTGCCAGAGCACGGAAGATTTCGATAGATAATAAAGCGAAACAGACGCAAATTGACGCGATCAGCAAAACCCTAAGTGATCTTTACAAATTCCGATTCAATATCGCGCCTGATGCGAAAACACCTGATCTGGAAATGTACGTTTCGGGATTGTTAACCAAACCGATGCCTGACCCGGCAACCGACATTACGCCGGTCGTTGAAGAAGACAAACCGACCACGGCAACAACTTCGACCACAACGCCGACCGCGCCGACCACGACGCCGACGCCGGCAACGAAACCGACCCCGGCAACGAAACCGACCACAACCGTCAAACAGCCGACCAGCAGCACTACGAATAATTCAATGACGGAAGCAACGACGGCAACCACCGGCAAAACCAAAACGACGGTCAAAAAGCCGGTCACAAAGAAAAAAGGAACTCGTTAATTGACAGTGTTTATTTCTTAAAAATAAAGCCGAACGCAAAAATCAAGGCGTTCGGCTTTCTCTTTTGGACAGTTTTTCATTAAAATGGGCGTCTGATGTCAAAAAATCTCGCGAAACTCGAACATCTGCTCGGCTATAAATTTCAGGATCTTGAACTGCTCGAACGCGCCGTCACGCATCGTTCGTGGGCGCACGAAAAATTGCCCGACGGCGAAGACGAAAAAGTGCGTGAACTGCAAAACGAATCGTTTGAATTTGTCGGCGATTCGGTGCTCGGGCTGGCGATCGCCGAACAGCTTTATCTCAACAATCCGGCGGCAACCGAAGGCGATCTGACATTGATGAAACATCATCTCGTCAGCACCGAAACGCTTGCCAAAATTGCATTAAATCTTAAGCTTGGCGAATATATGCGCGTCGGTCGGGGCGAGGAAAAAACCGGCGGCAGACATAAACAGGCGCTACTCGCCGATACGTTTGAAGCGATCTTAGCGGCGATCTTTTTCGACGGCGGATATATTACAGCGCGTAACTTTGTCATTCGGATTTTTACGGAAGAACTACGCATCGCGACGCCGCGCAGTTCGATCGATTACAAAACACTTCTACAAGAAACGCTGCAGGCAAACAAACTTTCCGCGCCGACGTATAAAGTAATCAAAACCGAAGGTCCGCCGCATCAACGGACATTTTTTGTCGAAGCAAAATGGGAAGGCGGCGAAGTCAGCGGTCAGGGAAATTCGATCAAACAAGCCGAAATGATGGCGGCAAGTCTCGCTTTGCAGGAATTGAAAGACGAAAAACCGGACGAAGCGCGACAAATAAATTGATTTGTTTTATCCTTAAATTTATAAATTTTTGAAGTTATGAGTAAAGACGAAAAAGAAGTTAGCGAACCAAAACCGACCGGTCCGCCGAAATCGATATTCCGCGAGTATTTTGAATCATTCGTCGTGACGCTGATCATGGCGATCTTCGGAATGACGTTTATTCTGCAAGCCGTCACCGTCCCGACCGGTTCGATGCAGAACACGATCCTGATCGGCGATTATCTGCTGGTCAACAAATTCATCTTCGCGCCGGGCGGCAAACCGCTCCCGTTTTTTCCGCAGCGCGAGATCGAGCGCGGCGATATTATCGTTTTCAAATATCCGGGCAATCGGGTGCATCCGGAAAATGACCGACGACGTAATCCGCCAACAATTCCTTATCAGGTTAATTATGTCAAAAGAGTGATCGGACTGCCGGGCGATACTGTTGAATTCCGCAACAATCAGGTTTTCGTTAATGGTCAGCTCTTGCCTGAGCACCGGATTGTCGCCGATTATCCAAAAGATTCAAAGGGGCGTGAGAATCAGGAATCGGCATTGGAAATAAAATCCGAAGAGCCGCGGACTGCTGACGAAAAGTATGATGTTTATTATTCGGAAGAATCGATGACGGCGGCGCAGAGCGGAAAATCATTGACGCGTGATTATGAGTTTGCCTTCAAGGGCAAGCCAATGGTTGTTCCCGAAAATAATTATTTCGTGATGGGCGACAGCCGCGACAACAGCGAAGACAGTCGTTATTGGGGATTTGTTCCGGGTGATTTGGTTATCGGGCGGGCAATGTTCGTTTATTGGTCGTGCGATCGCGGCGCGGGCGAAGGCGTTTTGAGCTGTATCACCAATCCGCGTCTGAGCCGGATCGGGACATTAATTAAGTGATTTTTTATGATGAATTTACAGTTTAGCGAAGAAGTTGCCGAGGCGCTTGAAAATAAAAGTGCGATTGTCGCGCTCGAATCGACCGTGATCGCTCACGGTTTGCCTTTCCCAAAAAATCTCGAAACCGCGCTCAGTTTAGAAAAACAAGTCCGCGAGCGGGGCGCAATTCCGGCGACAATTGCGGTTTTCGGCGGCGAATTTTGCGTCGGCTTAAATGAAGCTCAAATCGAACAGCTCGCGACCGACGAAAACATCCGTAAGATTTCGCGGCGCGATCTGCCGATCGCCGTCGCCAAGAAATTAAATTGCGCAACGACCGTCGCGACAACCGCGTTCATCGCTCACGCGGCGGGAATCAAAGTTTTCGCGACCGGCGGCATCGGCGGTGTCCATCGCGGATTTTCAGCCGATGTTTCAGCCGATCTGCCGGAACTTGCCGGAACGCCGCTAACGGTCGTTTGTTCGGGCGCGAAGATCGTGCTCGATCTGCCCGCGACGCGCGAATGGCTCGAAACTCACGGCGTTTGCGTCTTGGGCTGGCAATGCGATGAACTTCCCGCTTTTTATTCAAGAACAAGCGGTTTGACGATTGATGAACGCGTTGAAAATGCCGAAGAAGTCGCCGCAATCGCCCGCGCCCGCGATGATCTAAAACTTCCAAACGTGATCCTTCTGACCGTTCCCGTGCCGCCGGAATTTGAAATCGAGTTAACCGTGCTTGAAAAAATTCTCGCTGAATCTTTAACGCTTGCCGCCGAGCAAAATGTGGCGGGCAAAGAAACTACGCCGTTCCTGCTCGGGCAAATGTCGGAGCGCAGCGCGGGAAAAACTCTCGCGGCAAATATTGCCTTGCTCGAAAACAACGCGCGCATTGCCGCTGAGGTCGCCGTCGCGCTCGCCGAAAAGCATTAAATCAAGTTTTCGCTTACCTTTTCATTTTATAGCGTCCATTTTTTCCTTTAAGTTATCGAGCCGTTTTTGGGCTTCGATGGCTTCGTTTGTCGTCGGATGTTTTTCGACGAGTTCGCGCCAGCTGGCGCCGTTGTAATGAAAAAGATTTGTATCGGAATTAAACAGAAAAACGATTTTGAGTTTCTGATAACGATCGAGGCTCGAATAATTCAGATAAAAACTGTGTAGCGGCGCGCCTGATCCCGCCATTTCGCGGCGGCTCAGACGTTTTGCCGCCTCTGCCGACAGTTTCAACGCCGTTTCCTCCATCAGATCGCCGAAAAGCAGCAGAATCGACGGACGAAACGGCGAATCGGGGAAATTTTCGAGAAAGATCCGGGCGCGTTCGATTTGATCAAAACCTTGCGAACCCTGCACAAGCCGCGCCAGACGCTCATCGTCGCCGCGCCGCAATGAACCGGCAACGGCTTCTTTCTGCACCCAACCTGTGACCTTCGGCACCGCAACGACGCGGTAAAACGTGATGCCGTCGGCTTCCTTGGTCTCGGAAATCGTCACGACGCGTCCGCGCCGCATCCGCTGGATCGGTCTCGCAAAAAGGCTCGGCGCACTTCTGAGCACGGCAAGTCTTTCATCAATGACGATTGCTTTGTTGTCCGACTTTGCTTCGGATCTTTGAACGGCGGCAGATTTTGAGTTCGCTCTGATTTTGACGCTTCGCTTTTGCGCCGCGAGGTTAAAGGTCAAAAAAATAAACAGTGTGAGTAGAAAAAGAGGTCTTTTCATACAATTTCTCCTTTTGGATTTCGGGATTTATAAAGCCCAAAGAATGAATGTGAAAACCTGTTATGAGTATGAATTTTATTTTCTCAATTTTGCAATATTTATACGGGTTTGCATGCCCGCATGGTGAAAATGACAAATTGCGATCGCCAGTGCATCGGCGGCATCGTGAGGTTCGGGTGCTTTTTGTAATCTGAGGAGCACGCGAACCATTTCCTGAACTTGATGTTTTTCGGCGTTTCCGTAGCCGACAACCGTTTGTTTGATGAGGCGTGGAGCGAATTCGGAAATTTCCAAACCGCTTTTTTCGCCCAAAAGCAAAACAACGCCGCGCACTTGTCCGAGCTTTAACGCGACTTTAACGTTGTTTGCATAAAATGCTTCTTCAACCGACATAACAGCGGGCTGAAACTGCTCGATCACGGCTTGCACGCCGTCGTAAATTTTCAACAGTCTTTTTGAAAAACTTTCTTTCGGAGAAGATTTGACCGTGCCGAAATCGACGAGTTTATATTTCAATCCCTCGCCTTCGACCACTCCCCATCCGAGCGTTTCACTTCCTGGGTCAATTCCTAAAACTTTCATTTGTTAACGGCAATACGTTATAAAACTACTTGTTTTTTGATCAATAAGTTTCAAGTAGTTAACATTAACAATATATTTGATTAATATTGCAAGCAAAATGTTTGTTCAGATCAACTATAACTTCAATTCCACGTCACGCCGCATAATCACAACAACCTCTTTGCCACCGATAGCAGTTTGTCCGGTTGTCAAACCCACGAATTTATAGCCTGCATCCCCGGCTTGACTGATTTCTTTCTGCATGGTCGAAGTCTTTGAAGTTGCCAGAAGTTTGTATTCATACTTTTTGATATATTGGGCTTTCGTGTTCTTTTCCAGGATCACGATCACTTCTTTGCCCCCGAAAGTAGATTCAAAAACCGTCTGACCGCAATACTCAAAACCATTATCGCCAGCTTCCTGCAATTCTTTTTGCATTGTCGAAGTTTTCTTGGTCGCAAGCAGTTTATATTGATAATCGCCTTTAGTTTCGGAAGTGCTGTCTTTTGACATAATCAGAACAACTTCGGAACCGCCAAAAGCCGTTTCGCCGCCCGAAACCGCCTCAAAACGAAATCCGGTGTCAGAAGCTTGATTCATTTCCTTTTCGGCGGTCGAAGTTTTCTTGGTCGCAATCAGCTTAAATTGTGTCTGTGCCGATGTTTCCGCCATCAGCAAAACCATCATCCCCAAACAAATCATCATCCAAAGAACTGTTCTTTTCATAAGCTACTCCTCTTATTTTTTTAGTAACGCTTCAATTCGTAATTTCAATGCATCGGAAACTTTCCAGGTCACGCGACCTTCTTTGTTATATATGCCGACAACAAGTTCGAGTTCGGTTGGAACACTATTCCAGAAAGGTTTTCCGCTTTCATCCTTGAGCGGAAAAGCAACCCAGAACAAATCGTAATCGTAATCTCGATTCGAGACGCCTTTCAGGGCAAGTATTTCGCCCAGAGATTGATTTTTTACGCCCCGAATCGGTTTATTCGATTCCGTGCCCGAGCCTTTTGCATTCAACAATACCCGCCAATCATTCGGGATAACGCCCGAACCTTCGCGCGGGTCGATTTCAACCAGCAAGATCAAACTATTTTCTTTTTCGGCTTCAACCACTAATTTTCGGGTTTCGTCAACGGTCAAACCGTTGCGAAGTTGTTCGCGCCGCGCCGCCGCCCGAATCGCTTCCGGCGACATCAAAGTAGCGCGAAGTTTGTAATTATAGGATTTATCCGTCGAAAGAATTCTGCCGTCAAACAACCCGCCGATGCGCCCTTTTTCGCGCCAGGTTTCACCGAATTGGATTGTTTGTTTAGCATTCCACGAAAGAAAGTCTCGATCCAATTGACTAATTGAGTCTTGAGCAAAAACGCTCCCGCCGAAAAAGATGAGAAACGTTAGAATTTTGAGAGAATATAGCGATCTCATAAAAAAATAATCTGTGTGAAAAAATAATTTGTTAGCGTCAATTAATATAGTGGTCTTTGTTTAGAAAGACCACTTCTTTTTTTGAGATTGAGGACAAACGGCATAAAACGCTATTTCAATTGAGATCACACTTTACAAACACTGAGCTGACGCCTTGATAAGCCATTTGAAAAACTTTCTTTCGGAGAAGATTTGACCGTGCCGAAATCGACGAGTTTGTATTTCAATCCCTCGCCTTCGACCATTCCCCATCCGAGCGTTTCACTTCCTGGGTCAATTCCTAAAACTTTCATTTTATTTTATGGATTAATGATAATAAGTCAAGAACTTTTTTTTCGGCTTATCAATTATTCCATTTCCGATTCGTCAATATCGAAGTTTGCATAGACTTTTTGGACGTCGTCGTTGTCGTCGAGCGCTTCGTAAAGTTTGAGCATTTTACGAGCGTCGTCGCCGGTCAGGGCGATGAAGTTTTGCGGAATCATCGAAATTTCGGCGGCTTGCGGGTCGATTCCGGCTGACTTTATCGCATCGTGAACAGCATCGAAATTTTCGGGCGCGGTGTAGATCTCGAAAACGTCGCCTTCCGTCTGCATATCGTCGGCTCCGGCTTCGATCGCGATCTCGAAAAGCTCGTCTTCGGATTTTGCTTCCTTATCGACGACGATGTAGCCTTTTTTGTCGAACATCCACGCGACCGAACCGGCTTCGCCCATATTGCCGCCGTTTTTCGAGAAAAGATGGCGAATTTCGGCAACCGTCCGGTTGCGGTTGTCGGTCATTGTTTCGACCAGCACGGCGACACCGCCGATGCCGTAGCCTTCGTAGGTGATCTCGTCGTAATTAACGCCTTCGAGTTCGCCCGTCCCGCGTTTGATGGCGCGGTCGATCGTGTCGTTCGGCATATTCATCCCTTTCGCGTCCGTCACGACCTTGCGCAAACGGGCGTTTTGATCAACATCGCCACTGCCGCCGACACGCGCCGCAACCGTGATTTCTTTGATAAGTTTTGTAAAGATTTTTCCGCGTTTGGCATCTAACGCGCCTTTTTTATGTTTGATTGTGTGCCACTTGGAATGTCCAGACATTTTTAATTTACCTTTGTTTTATTGATTTAATTTGAAAAGTTTGAATATATCACGCGGGCGGAAACTATTTCAAACCGATGACTTGTAAGAATTTTTCGGCGGTCAGATCAGTAATTTTAATTTGCTTTATTTTTGAAGTTTGTCCACCCAGAATTTCGACCTGTGATTTTGAAACGCCGAAAGTTTTGGCAAGAAGTTTGATCAATTCGGCGTTTGCCGCGCCGTCCACCGGCGGCGCGGCGATTCTAACTTTCAATGCGTGATCGTGTTCGCCAACGATCTCACTTTTCGAAGCGCGCGGAATGATTCTGGCAGAAAAGATTATTTCATTGTTTTTTTCGGTAAAATTTATCACTGGCTCAACAAGACCGCAAAAACTGCTGTTTGCAGGAACCAAAGCAGCAGCAAAACGACGATCGCCGAAATATCAAACACGCCGAGCGGCGGAATTATTCGTCGAAAAGGCTCGAGGACCGGATCGGTGATGCGGGCAAGAAATCGAAAAACTCGGTTCCTATAATCCATCACCCAAGAAAAAACGATGCGGATAACGATCAAAAGCGAATAAATTCCCAAAAATCCGTAAAGCAGCCAACCGACAATATGCGTAATGCTTCGCTCACCAAATCCGCGGGTCACGCCGTCAATCGTCATAAAAAGATTTCCGAAAAGCCGCAAAGTGAAATAACCGACAACGCATGCCGCCAAAATCGTCAACAGCGGCGCAACCCTCGTATCGATGCGCAGACGCGCCAATAAACTCGCCGATGGATAAACGATCCGATCGGTCGATCTTTTTAGTTTGTAGGAAATTCTGCCGATCATCCCGAACGGATTCGGGTCGGTGTAATTAAAAATCATTCGGACGATCATCAAGACAATGATAATCATCACGACAAACGCGATAAATCCTTGAATAACCGGATACACTAAATCTTGAAGCATAAAATTAACTCGTTTTATAAAATCTTTCGCCGAAGATCGCCGTGCCGACGCGGATAATTGTCGCGCCTTCTTCAATCGCTATTGCAAAATCGTGGCTCATTCCCATTGAAAGTTCGCCGTTCGGACAAATTTCATCGCGAATCTCACGAAGCCGCTGAAAATAGGGGCGAACCTTTTCGACATCTTCAAAAAACGGCGGCACGATCATCAAACCGTCAAATTCCAGATGTTTGCAACTTTTCAAAAATTCGACGAGTTCCGGCAGATTTTTTTCTTCGATGCCGTTTTTCGTCGTTTCTTTTGCCAGATCAATTTGCACGAAAACCTTTAACTTCAGCCGATCTTCTTCGATGCAGATCCGTTCCAAACGTTCGGCAAGTTCAAGTGAATCGAGTGAATGAATGACGTCAAAAAGTTTAACGGCTTTGCGCGCCTTGTTCGATTGTAAATGTCCAATCAAATGCCATTCCGCTTTTTCGTGCCCGATTTCCGGGATTTTCCATTCGGCTTCCTGAACTTTATTTTCGCCGAAAGCGCTTGCGCCAGCTTCGATCGCTTCATTGACAGCCTCTGCGGGATGAGTTTTACTGACCGCGACGAGCTTTATTTCCTGCGGTTGACGGTTCGCTTTCTGCGCCGCACGCCTTATTTCTTCGTTGACTTTTTCTAATCGCTCTGCCAAATTTTCCGCCATCAGCAATATCATAACAAAAGTCGGTTTGAACTTTCACGCGACAAACTGTATTCTAATTTTTGCCTTTTCCCGCGCGGACGTGGCGGAACTGGTAGACGCGCAGGTCTCAGAAGCCTGTGGGAGCAATCTCGTGATGGTTCGATTCCATTCGTCCGCACCATTTTTGCTTAACAAAAAAGCGAGAGATTTTTACATCTCTCGCTTTTTTAGATTATTTTTTTTGATGTCTAGGGTTGCGTGAATTCAAACTTTTCATAAGAAAGATGGTCGATCAAATTGCCATTTTCATAATTTAGATCGATATCAAATTTTAAATTCCAAACGCCCTTCCGCACAATTATCTCATCGTATGGAAGAAACATCGTAGCATCTTCAAAAACCGTCGTCGGATACCCGGGTTTCATATCAAACGATGTTTCCAGCTCACCCCTGCTGTTTGAATAAGCACTGTTGTTGGCTAAATATTCGTTGTTTTCTTTTTGCACGCGGGCGGTGATTTTGGAATCAACTCCTTTGAGTCCGGTAACTTCAAATTTAAGGTGAAGGCGCATCCCTTTTCTATTGCCTTCGCTGACATTATAATCAATCCAAATCTCTTTGATGGTCGCGCTGATTTTTGGTTTATCATCGCCTTGTTTATAATTAATATCTTTAAAAGTCAGGTGATCGATCAAGCCGCCGCCTTTGTAGATCACGTCAACATCCATTTTCAAGTCCCAATTGCCGTCACTCAGATCCAGTTCGTCATACGGCATAAAAACCGACAGATCATCGTAATCGGTCGTCGCGTACCCCGGTTTCAAAGCAAAATAAACCGCGACCTCGCCGGTGCTGCTGTTATATTTTCCGTTGTTATCTCTTAACTTGTTGCCGTCAGAATCCATAAAATAGATCGCCAGATAAGAGTCGAGATTTTTCATATCATAGACAGAAAACTTAACGTGAATCCGCATTCCGTCTTGTCTGCCTTCGGTTACATCATAATCTACCCAAATATCTTTAAATGCCGCGCTCGGCTTAAACGATTTTTTTATTTTGTTTTCTAAAGAAAGCGTGTGGGATTCGTTGGTTAAAGCAAAGGCGGGTGTTAAAGTTAATAAACAAAAAACAAATGCCACCGCGGCACGCTTAAAATTTTGCATAATTGATTTCGATACGTTCATTATAGAACCTCCATTTTATTTACAATAATTGTTGCGTTTTGGGGAAAACTAAGATTGTAACTGCCGTTATTATTCATTAATTTCTAAAAAAATCAACTCTGATTTTAATCAAAAGAACGAATGCTTTGATTTTTTTTGCAAAACTTTCCATTAAAATTTTAGAGATACGAAAATGAACGAAAAATTTATCGCGGCAATTCAGTCAAACCAATCAGATTTCGACTTGAATTTAGCGCCATCACACATCGAAAAACTAGCCGATTATTACAAACTTATCCAAAAACACAATCCGCTGCTTCATCTCGTCGCGCCGTGTTCCGAAGAAGAATTTGCCGTCCGTCATATTCTCGAATCGCTGACTTTGCTCAAATATCTTCCGCCAAACGCCAAATTTGCCGATGTCGGCGCCGGCGCCGGACTTCCTTCGATTCCCTGCCTGCTCGGACGCGAAGATTTACGCGGTATTTTGATCGAATCGAAGCTCAAGAAGTCGATATTTTTGCGGGAAGTTTTGGCAAAATACGATTTGGAAAACCGCGCTCAAATTATCGACCGCCAATTTGAAGAAATTTCCAAACCCGCTATTTCTTATGTGACCTGCCGCGCGCTTGATAAATTTACCGTTAAATTACCGAAACTTTTGAAGTGGTCTAAAGATGCCTCTCTGCTTTTTTTCGGAGGAAATTCTTTACGCGATGAATTGCAGAAAAATCGCGTAAAATTTGTCGAAAAATTAATGCCGTTATCTGAGAAAAGATATTTATTTATCGCCAAAAGTTAGCTTTTTCCGATTTGAAATGGCGTTTCATTTGTAATACAATATCTTATATGCAACGCGGAACAAAAAAATCGAAATTGCCTGTTAATATTGTCACAAAAGCCGGAAAATCAACTTCTGTTAAACCTTCTAAACAAGAAAACTTGGTCGCTTCAAAAAAGAAACCCGTGAGCGTTGCCGATCGGGCGACAAAGAAATCGAAAACCGAAACTCCCGCAAACATCTCGACCGCATCGCCAAAAGCAAGCAAGACCGCGAAGGTCAAGCAACCTTCCAAACAAAAAAATAATAAAATTGCGGCGCCTGTTTCAGTCAAAAAACCATCAGCAAAAACAGTTCTAATTAAACCTCAGGCGCAAAATAAAAAAATTAAGAATATTGAAAAGAAAGTTGAAGTTGTCGCTCCGCCGAGCATTCCAAAACCGATCAAGAAAAAGATCAAACCGATCAGTTCGGCAGTCGTGCGCGGGAAAAACGGTTGCTATGATTTTGAGGTTTTTTCACTTGATGCCGAGTTAAAAGACGGTTCGGCGATCTATGTTATTTCCAAACGAGTGACCGACAAACGCGGAAAAGGTCATCATAAATTTGTCTGTATCGGTCAAACCGAATCGCTTCTCGGCGATCTCAAAAAGCATAAAAAAGACAAATGTATTAAACAATATAAAGCTAATGTCATCTGTCTTTTAAGAGAAGAAAACGAAAAAAATCGACTCAAAATCGAAACTGATCTGCGTGAAGCTCACACGATAGTTTGTAATCAAAAATAACAGTTGTCCAAATTTCTATACAAACTTTATTTTGGTAAGATGTCTAAATTATGAGTCGTCCCGAAAAAAACGAATACGCCGAATATTACAAAAAATACATTTCCCTTGTCGCAGAAAACGACATTGTCAGGGCAATGCAAAATCAACTTGGCGAATTGACGGATCTTTTTGATTCGGTGCCCGAAGAAAAAGGCGCATTTTCTTACGCGCCGCATAAATGGACGATCAAAGAACTCGTCGGACATCTGATCGATGGTGAAAGAATTTTCGCCTATCGCGCGCTGCGTTTTTCCCGCGCCGATAAAACACCGGTCGAAGGTTTTGAGCAAGACGATTACATTGCCAACGCTGCTTTTAATTCGATCGAATTAGCCGATTTGGTCGAAGAACTTTCTCTGCTGCGCCGCGCAAACATCTTGTTTTTCAAAAATCTGACCGATGAAATGCAGGTTCTGACCGGAACGGCGAGCAGTGCGGAGGTTTCGGTTCGCGCACTCGCTTTTATAATGGTCGGTCATATTCGCCATCATTTGAATATTCTGAACGAGCGATATTTGGCTCAATGAAATTTGACGCAATCATCATCGGTGCGGGTGCAGCAGGACTTTTTTGCGCGATTGAAGCAGGAAAACGCGGGAAACGCGTTCTGGTCATCGAACACAACACACAAATCGGGCGTAAAATTTTGATTTCGGGCGGCGGACGCTGTAATTTTACAAATATTCACACCAAAGCCGAGAATTTTGTTTCACAAAACCCACATTTCTGTAAATCCGCGCTCGCTCGCTATACCCCAAATGACTTTATCGAGCTCG
>JBBQOA010000065.1:0-12287 GCA_038330465.1 Pyrinomonadales bacterium | reverse complement strand
ACTGGTTCACCATGTCCTTTGATGGTCGTGATTTCGTGCTTTGTCGCAATATCCCAAATTTTCACCTCACTTCCGCTGGTCGTCGCTAAAATCTTTCCGTCGGGTGAAAAATCCATCGACGGCAGAGCGCCGCCGAAACTTATTTGTTTCTCTTGATCTTTCAGAACTGCAAGTGCTTGTTTTGTTGTCAGATCCCACAAATTGACCGTGCCATCAAAACCTTCGGATGCCAAGGTTTTGCCATCCGGCGAAAAAGCTATGGAAAACAAGTCCATTTTTTCGCTTTTCAGACCGGGAATCTCTTGCCCGGTTGTCAGATCCCAGAATATGACCTGATTGTTAAAGACAAAAGCCAATGTTTTGTCATCGGGCGAAAATCTCATCGGACGAGAAAACATCGAGAACAACAGACCAAAGGAATTAAAGTTTTCGATCCCTTTTAACGAAAAGATTTTATTTCCTCTCGAAGTATCAAAAAGTTCTACTTTTCCTTCGGAACCAATGCTTGCTATTAGCTTTCCGTCAGGTGAGAGGGTTGTGAGTAGAGAAGAGGAAATCTTAATTTTAGAAGGACTAATCTCTTTAGTTTTTAGATCTACTAGTCCGATTTCATCTTTTTCGGTTGTTGTCAGTAATTTTCCGTCAGGCGAAAAAGCCAGAAAGAGGCGTCCCTCGATGGTATCAATCATTTGCCCGGTAGCGGCATCCAGAAGTGTTATTTTTGGATTTTTTTTAGATAAACTTGTGTTTTCAAAGCTACTTACAACCAGCATTTTTCCATCAGGTGAAAATCCAGTAGAAAAAATCCTGCCCGATGGTCGAAAGGTTATTAGGTCAAGATGACTCAACCGCCAGAGGTAATACCACTCGAAACCGCGCAAATCTGCCTGCCCGGATTTTGGGATCTGATTTTCCAACAATTCTTGCATCCGCGAAACATCCGCCTGTTCCCAAGCCTGGTCAGCCAGATTTACTTGCGACACATACCAAAGTCGGCGGTTGGCTTCGGATTGCTGTTCGGCGATTTTTTTTTGTTCTTCGGCTTTGAGCCTTTGTACTTCGGTTTCGGCTTGCCGCCTCTCCGCCAGAGTTTTCTGCTGTTGGGCAATAGTTTGCTGCTTTTGCGCGAGTGCCTTTTGCTCTTCGGCTCGCTTTTGTTCCGTCCTGGCTTGTTTGAAATTATTTTCGGCGATGAGGCGTTGTTCCTGCTCGGACTTTTGAGCTTTTTCCGCCAAAGCCTTCTCTTCTTCGGCGATGGCTTGCTGTTGTTCAGCGCGTTTGAGATTGTCTTCGGCGATCAGTCGTTGTTTTTGTTCCGATTGGCGGGATTGTTCGGCATCATTTTTTTTGTCTTCGGCGAGTTGTTCGGCTTTGACGGCTTTGTCGCGTTCGCTGGCAATTCGTGTCGATTGCGCCGCCATGACGATTCCAAAACCTAGAAGCATCAAAAAGATCGCGGCGAGCGAAGCAAACACTGCCTTGTGCCGCGCCACGAGTTTGCGAAATTGATAAAGCGCACTCGGCGGACGCGCTAAGATCGGTTGATTGGTCAAATAACGTGTTATGTCGTCAGCCATAGCCATCACGCTTTGATACCGTCGTGCGGGGTCTTTCTCCAGAGCTTTCAGCACGATAGTTTCGACATCTTGATCAATTTTCCCCGACTTTCTGCGTCCTTCGCCGCGTGTTACGCTCCAGACCTTGTCCGGCATTTTCGGCTGTACTTCGCAGATAATTCTGACGGCTTCCAAGATCGATGCCTGGCTAATATCGTATGGAAGCTGATCGGTCAGCATCTCGTAAAGTATTCCGCCGAGAGCATAAACATCGCTTCGCACATCAATTTCATCAGGCTTTCCGCGAACTTGCTCGGGACTCATATATTGCAGAGTGCCTTTGATCTGTCCGACTTTGCTCAGTGGTTGGTCAGTTCCGGCAAATTCGGGTTCGGTGATACGAGCCAATCCAAAATCAAGAATTTTCACGCCGACTTTGTTGAACATCGAATCACTGCCCCTGTACTCTTCGAATTCATCGGTCACGAGAATGTTGTCGGGCTTCAAATCACGATGAATTACTCCGCGTTGATGAGCATAGCTAACCACTTCGCAAATTTTGCCGAATAATTCAAATTGGCGTTTGATATCAAACCGCGAATCGTCGGCAGTTGACTTGCAGTTTTGCACAAAATTCAGCAATGAAGTGCCGCGCACGAGTTCCATCGCGAAAAAAATTTGTCCGTCAGCAGAAAGTCCCGATTCATAAATTGCTGCGATTCCGGGATGTTTGAGCCGGGCAAGTGCCTGAATCTCACGTTCAAACAATTTAATATGATACTCGTCTGTCTGTAACCCGCGGCGAATAACCTTTAACGCAACGAGGCGTTGCGGATGCTGTTGTTCGGCTTCATAAACGATGCCCATTCCGCCTTCGCCGATCTTGCGGATGATCCGATAATCACCGATGCTCCGCGAAGAACCGGGCGGCAACTCGTTTGAAGCCTGTTTTTGTTTGGCTGGCGGGTCGCCAAGAATCCTCGTTTTCGCACTTTCCGGCGCGGAAGGATAGATCACGGTCTCAACATTTTTCTCATATATTTTGGTGTCTGTATCGTCATCATGGATAGGGGTCAATACATCCTTTTTTTTCTTTGTCATAACCTTATACCTCAAAGCCAATGATCTCGGTAAATCTGCCAATTTCTACGTCTTAAAGTTCTTTCGGGTTCAAGCGATTTTAACTCCGTTTGTGCTGGCAGACAATCATTTTCTTGACGTTTGCCGGTTAAAATTGCATTCTTGATAAAAAATATGCTTCCGATCACCGAACAAGAAAATCCGAATACCGCGAATATTGACCGAGTTTCGACGCTTGAGGCGATTCGCCTGATCAATACGGAAGATAAAAAGGTCGCGCTCGCGGTCGAAAAGGCTTTGCCTGAAATCGCTCAAGCCGTCGATAAAATCGTCGAAAGATTAAAGAACGGTGGACGGCTTTTTTATATCGGAACAGGCACGAGCGGACGTTTGGGCGTTTTGGATGCGAGCGAGATTCCGCCGACTTACGGCGTTTCTTACGACCTTGTGCAAGGCATCATCGCGGGCGGTTACGACGCTCTGTATAAAGCTGTCGAAGCATCGGAAGACAACCTTGGCGCGGGAAAAATTGATCTCCAAAATCGCGGTTTGACGGCGAAAGACGCGGTTATCGGCATTGCCGCCTCCGGCAGAACGCCGTACACCATCGGCGCGCTTGATTTTGCGAGTGAACTCGGTTGTTTGACGGCTTGCATCACTTGCGTTCCCGATTCAAAAATCACAAAATCCGCCGAAATCGCGATTGTTGCCGAAGTCGGCGCGGAAGCGATCACCGGCTCAACGCGAATGAAAGCCGGAACTGCGCAAAAAATGATTCTGAATATGATCTCGACCGCCGCGATGATCCGCCTCGGTTACGTCAAAGGCAACCTGATGACGAACGTCAAATCTTCAAATATAAAACTCAAAGAACGTAGTTTGCGTATTTTAAAGGCGGAAACAAATTTGGACGAAATTTCGGCAAATGATCTTCTGACAAAAGCCAACGGCGATTTGCGGGTCGCGATCGTTATGCAAAAAGCAAATGTTTCGCGTGAAATGGCAGAAAAGGCTTTGATTGAAAATGATTTTGTAATTGAAAAAGTCTTAAATTCTTTTTGGTTGAAATAAAATGCCGTAATGATTTGACCTGACTGTATTTTTTAAGATAAAAATCTCTTATAGCTTTCCGAAATTCTTTCGTGTATTCTTATTGATAAAAACAATGCAAACTTTGGATTTAGTCATCATTTTCGGCTATTTGATCGGCATCACGCTTTTTGGCGTGTGGTTTTCGGGGAAACAGGAAACGACCGAAGATTACTTCGTCGGCGACCGTAACGTGCCGTGGTGGGCGATCGCGATGAGCATCGTCGCGACCGAAACTTCGACCATTACGTTTATTTCCGTGCCCGGAATCGCCTTTGCGAAAAATGGGAATTTTCAGTTTCTCCAGCTCGTGCTCGGTTATATGCTCGGGCGCGTGGTTATTTCGCTGCTTTTTATTCCGATGTATTTCAAGGGCGAATTGCAGACGGTTTATCAGCTTTTGGGCGATCGATTCGGCTCGAAAGTGAAAATGCTCGCGTCCGCGCTTTTTGTCGTGATGCGGAATATCGCGGACGGCATCCGGCTTTTATTGACGGCGATCGTGCTCGCGGCGGTTTATACGGCTTTTCAGCCGGCGACTTCCTTCGACTCGGTGATTATCGCTTCGGTCGTCCTGCTCGGCGTGGTGATGATAATTTTCACTTATTACGGCGGCATGGAAGCGGTCATCTGGGTCGAAGTCGTCCAGCTTTTGATCTATATCGGCGGCGCGATCGCGGCGGCGGTCGTCATTGCGAATCAAGTTGACGGCGGATTTTCGGGCGCGTTTGCGCTCGGCGAAAAATTCAATAAGTTCAGCCTTTTCGATTTTGGTTTTGATCTGACCAAAAATTATACGTTCTGGTCGGGTTTGATCGGCGGCTGCTTTTTAACGATGTCCACGCACGGCACCGATCAATATCTTGTCCAACGTTATCTTTGCACCGATAAACCGAGCCGCGCTTCGTTTGCGCTTTTATCGAGCGGCGCGGTCGTGCTCGCGCAATTCATCGGATTTTTATTTATCGGCGTGCTGCTTTTTGCCTATTATCAACCATTTGCGCAAGCCGGTTACGACGCGGCGACCGGTGCGTTCCCGTTTACCGGCGGCGATCAGGTTTTTCCCGATTTTATCACGAAACATATGCCGTCGGGACTTTCGGGTTTGGTCGTCGCGGCGATCTTCGCGGCGGCGCTTTCATCATCGCTCAACTCGATCGCGGCGACCTTTATCAATGATCTCTACAAACCATTTAAAAAGAATGCCGATGACAAACATTTTTTGAAGATTTCGCATTGGCTGACGCTTTTCTTCGGGATCGTTCAGATCGTTGTTGCGCTGGTGCTGATCAAACAAAACCGTTCGGCGCTCGACAATGCGCTGTCGATCGCATCCTTGATCAACGGTCCGGTTTTGGGCGTTTTTCTGGTCGGAACTTTTCTTCCGAAAGTGCGTGAGAATGCGGCGCTGACGGGAATGCTAGTGAGCTGCGCGGTGATGCTTTATGTCAAGATCTGGACGCCGCTTGCGTGGACCTGGTATGTGCTTCTCGGCAGTTTGATCACATTTGTGGTCGCCTTTTTAGCGAGTTTTTTATTTTCCCAGAAACAAAATGAAGTTACAGATTAGTTTATTTTTATCGTTTTTATTATTGATCAATTCGATCGGTTTTGCCGCGCCGACAAGCGGCGAAACGACAAAGAAATTCGAACCTTCCGACAAATCCTGGAAATCCGCCGACAAAATTTTGAAAAAAATGTCCGTCGAGGAAAAGGTCGGTCAATTGATCCAAATCGGCATCAACGCGCGGTTTATCAATCAGGACAGCGATTTTTTTCAGGATCTGGTGCGCGAGGTCAAAGACAACAAGATCGGCGGCATCATTCTTTTCGGCGCGCCGATCTATGAAACCGTGCATCTCGTCAACCGGATGCAGGAAAACGCCGCAACGCCGCTTTTGATCGCCTTGGACGCCGAAACCGGCGTCGGTATGCGTTTTCCGGATGCCGCAAATTTTCCATGGAATATGGCGGTCAGCGCGACCGGAAATCCCGAATATGCGCGAAAAATGGGCATCATCACGGGACGCGAAGCAAAAGCTCTCGGAATTATGCAGGTTTACGCGCCGGTTTTGGATGTCAATAACAATGCCGACAATCCGGTCATCAATGTTCGCAGCTACGGCGAAAACCCCGAAGACGTGGCGCGTTTCGGTGCGGCGTTCATTGAAGGAGTGCAGAGTCAGGGCGTGATCGCGACGGCGAAACATTTTCCCGGACACGGCGACACCGATGTCGATTCGCATCGTGGTTTGCCGATCATCGATGTCTCGCGCGAAAGATTGGACACGCTCGAGCTTGTCCCTTTTCGAAAAGCGATCGAAGTCGGCGTCGGTTCGATCATGGTCGCGCATATCGGTCTGCCGCAGATCGACCCGACTGAGATCAAACCATTAAAAGAAGCGATTCGGGTTGAGACGGACGAAGAGGTTACCACCGACAACGCGACGCTGCCGGCAACGCTTTCGCCGAAAATTCAGACGGAAATTTTGCGCAAAGAATTGGGATTCAAAGGTTTGATCGTGACCGACGCGATGAGTATGAGCGGTTTGACGCAATATGTGACGCAGGAAGAAGCGGGCGTCGAGGCATTTCTGGCGGGCGCGGATCTGCTCGAAAAACCCGCCGATGTCGGGGCAATGATCAACGGACTTCGCGCCGCCGTCAAATCGGGGCGAATTTCAGAAGCGCGATTAAATGAATCGGTTCGAAAAATTCTCGCGTGGAAATACGAACTCGGACTTTTTAAACAAAAGATCACGCCGATTGACCAAATCGACAAAATCGTTTCAACCAAAGAAACGCACGCGCTTGCCGAAGAAATCGCCAATAAAGCGATCACGTTGGTCAGGAACGACGAAAATTTGATCCCGCTCGATAAAACGAAACGCGTTTTCGTGCTCGGCATTTCAAACGGTTTCGACGGTGAACTGACAAGCATTGCGCTGACAAGATTCCTGCGCGAAAACGGGATTCGCTTCGGCTCGGTCATTTTGCAGGATAATTCTTCGTCCGACCAGATCGCCAAGGCGCGCGAAGGCGCGGGCAAAGCCGATGTCGTGATCGCCGCGCTTTTCGGGCGCGTGCGTTCGGGCGCGAAAAACAGCGTCGGACTGCCCGACGCGGGCGCGGATATTTTGCGCGAACTGCTCGCCAAAAATAAAAAGGTCGTCGGCGTCAGCTTCGGAAATCCGTATATTTTGGGAGCTTTTCCCGAGCTAAAAACCTATCTGGTCGCCTATGGCGATATGACGACACTGCAGCGGGCGGCGGCGCGTTCGATCTTCGGAATGCTCGATATCAGCGGCAAATTGCCGATTTCCCTGCCCGGACTCTACCCGCGCGGCACCGGCATACAATTGAAAGCGACAAAGTAAAAGTTTCAGGCAAGCATCGGACACAGACGAACGAGGATCCGACAGATCCGCGTCCGATGCTTTTTGCCTTCAAAGACATTCCAACTTTATTTAAGACAACAAAAATTGTCTGACCAAATAGCTTTCGCATCAAGAAAATTTCTAAAATGTTTTCCCCAATCGCCCCAAAAAAGGTATAATTTTTTACAAAACAATATTCAGCTATTAAAACTTTCAAGAGGAGCAAAACGATTAGATGTGCGAGAACTTTCCGACCTATATCACAGAAGAAGTCGAAGAACCTTTGACCGAAGACGAAGCCGCGTTGCTGAGCGAAGATGATCTCTCAAAGCTCGGCAGATCACGGCGCGAGTTTTTGGGAAAAGCAACGCTCGCGGCAGTTGCCGCCCAGCTACTGCTGCACGATCAAGCGTTTGCATTAAAATTTATGAGCGACGCACCCGTCACCAACACCACCGTCAGCGAACTTGCGATGAACGTCAAAATGATCGTCAACGGCGTGGAAAAAAGCATTCTCATCGAACCGAACGTGACCTTGCTCGACGCGCTCCGCGAACGTCTGCAAATGTTCGGCACGAAAAAAGGCTGCGACCACGGACAATGCGGCGCGTGTACGGTGATCGTTGACGGCAAACGCGTTTTGTCGTGTCTGACCTTGGCGGCGCAAACTGAAGGGCAAAGCGTGACGACGATCGAAGGGCTCGCCAAAGGCGACGAGCTGCACCCGTTGCAGGAAGCCTTTATCACGCACGACGGTTTTCAATGCGGTTACTGCACGCCCGGACAGATCTGCTCGGCGGTCGCACTGCTTGACGAAGCAAAACGCGGCGAGATCAGCTTTGTTTCAACGAACATTTCAAAAAAACCTTCAACTAAACTCACCGACGATGAAATTCGCGAACGAATGAGCGGCAACATCTGCCGCTGCGGCGCTTATCCGCACATCGTCGAAGCGATCAAAGAAGTTCAAAACGGAAAAGCGGAGGTCAAAAAATAATGAACGAATTCAAATATTTCCGCGCCACGGACGAAGCAGACGCCGTTTCTCAACTTGCAAAAGTAGATCAATCAAAATTCTTAGGCGGCGGCACGAACCTCATCGATCTGATCAAAGAAAACATCGAAAAGCCCGTCGCGCTCGTCGATATTTCGCGGCTCGCGCTCAAAGAAATCAAAAAAACGGCGGACGGCGGTGTTTCGGTCGGCGCGACCGCAAAGAATTCCGAGACGGCAAATCATCAATTAATTCGTGAAAATTATCCGCTGCTTTCGCAGGCGATTTTAGCGGGCGCGTCGGCGCAAATTCGCAATATGGCGACGAACGGCGGCAATCTTTTGCAGCGCACGCGCTGTCTGTATTTTTACGATCCGGCGATGCGCTGCAACAAACGCGTTCCCGGTTCGGGCTGCGACGCGCTCGAAGGCTTAAATAATTATTCGGCAATTCTCGGCTGGAACGCGCAATGTATCGCGACTCATCCGTCGGATATGTGCGTCGCGCTTGCCGCGCTCGACGCCGTCGTCACAGTCAAAGGCGCGGGCGGCAAAACGCGCTCGATTCCGTTTGCCGATTTTCACCGTTTGCCCGGTAACACGCCCGAAAAAGATAATAATTTAAACGACGGCGAACTTGTCACCGCGATCGAGATCCCGAAATCGAATTTTGCGAAAAATTCATATTATTTGAAGGTTCGCGACCGCACGAGTTATGCGTTCGCGCTTGTTTCGGTCGCCATCGCGCTTGAAATGAACGGCAAAAAGATCAAAAATGCGCGGATCGCGCTCGGCGGCGTCGCGCATAAGCCGTGGCGCGCACTCGAAGCCGAACGAATGCTGACAAACAATGATGCCAACGACGCGAATTTTAAGAAAGCCGCCGATGCCGCGCTCAAAGACGCGAAAGCTTTATCGAACAACGGCTATAAGATCACACTGGCAAAACGCGCGATCGTCCGCGCCCTGAAAAAAGCCTCTGAGGGAGGAATCGCATAAATTTATGGCAGGACTACTCGGAAAACCAACAAAACGTATTGACGGACGCGCGAAAGTAACGGGCGCGGCAACATATGCGGCGGAATTTCCCGTTAAAAACGTCGCGCACGGCTACCTCGTGACAAGCACGATCGCGAAAGGTAAAATCACTTCGATCGACACGAAGTCGGCTGAAAAAGCGAACGGCGTTTTGAGGATTTTCACACATGAAAACGCGCCGAAACTCGCCTTTACCGACCCGAAAGACAAAGACAATATCGGGATGGACGGCAAGCCGTTTCGCCCTTTGCAGTCGAGCGAGATCGTTTTCAACCTGCAGCCGATCGCGCTCGTCGTCGCCGAAACCTTCGAGCAGGCGCGAAATGCTGCGTCGCTCGTCAAAGTAAGTTATCAGGCGGAAACGCCTTTGACCGATTTTGATAAAGCGATCACAGAGGCAGTTCCAGCGAGCGAAAAGCCCGAAAAGGTGCGCGGCAATCCGGCTGAAGCGTTTCAGAACGCGCCCGTCAAGATCGAGGTCGAATACGAAATTCCGATCGAACATCACAATCCGTTGGAAATGCACGGCGCGATCGCCGTCTGGGAAAACGGCGAGCTGACGCTTTTCGATAAAACACAATGGGTCAATAACGTCAAAGGTCATCTCGCGTCGGTTTTCGGTATCGACGAGAAAAAGGTCAAGGTCATTTCGCCGTTTGTCGGCGGCGCGTTCGGCGCCGCGCTTCGTCCGAATTATTACCCGATGCTGACGGCGCTGGCGGCGCGTGAACTGAATCGCCCGGTCAAATTAAGCTACACGCGGCGGCAGATGTTCACCGGACACGGCTATCGCCCGCACACCTGGCTAAAGGTCAAGCTTTCCGCTGAAAAGAACGGAAAATTAACCGCGATCATTCACGAAGCGATTGCGAATACTTCGACTTACGAAAATTACACGGAAGATCCGGCGTCGGTTTCAAAATCGCTCTACGCCTGTCCGAATGTCGAAACCATTTACAAACTCGTCAAACTCGATCTGCCGACGCCGCTCTATATGCGCGCGCCGGGCGCGGTGACGGGAATGTTCGCGCTCGAATGCGCGCTCGACGAACTTGCCTACGAATTAAAGATCGATCCGCTCGAGTTGCGCCTGATAAACTACGCCGAAAAAGACCCCGACAACGGCAAACCTTTTTCGAGCAAAGAATTGCGCGAATGCTATAAACAAGCGGCGGCGCAGTTCGGCTGGGCGCAACGCAATCCCAACCCGCGTTCGATGCGTGACGGAAATTATCTCGTCGGTTGGGGAATGGCAAGCGGCACGTGGGGCGCGTATCAGGCGCCGAGTTCGGCAAAAGTAGTTTTGAACGCCGACGGAACCGCGCTGATCCAAGCCGCCGCCAGTGATATGGGACCCGGAACTTACACGACAATCGCGATGATCGCCGCCGACACGTTGGGTTTGCCGATCGAAAAGGTCAAATTCGAACTCGGCAATTCTGATTTTCCGCCGGCGCCCGTCCACGGCGGTTCGATGACGACGGCGAGCGTCGGCATGGCAGTTCGCAACACTTCGCAAACCGTTTTGAAAAAATTGGTTGCGCTCGCTGACACGCCTTTCAAAAACGCGGACGAGAAAGATCTGGTCTTTGAAAACGGCAAAATTTCGCTTAAAAGTGATCCATCGCAAAACATCGCTTTTACCGAAATTTTACGCCGCAACAACCTGCAAAATATAGAAGAAACCGGCAAAGGCGCGCCCGACAAAATTCGCGACGATTATTCGATCGCTTCGCACGGCGCGCAGTTTGTCGAGGTCAAGGTCGATGAAGATTTCGGGACGGTGAAAGTTTCGCGGGTCGTCGAAATGACGGCAAGCGGACGTATTATGAATCCGCTCGCGGCGCACAGTCAGGAAATCGGCGGCGTCGTGTGGGGCATCGGGATGGCGCTGATGGAAGAAACGCTCATCGATCATCGCTACGGGCGAATGATGAACAACAATCTGGCGGGTTATCACGTTCCGGTCAATGCCGATATTCACGAAATTCACACGGGTTTCGTCGAAGAAAACGATACGATCGTTAACCCGCTCGGCGTCAAAGGAATGGGCGAGCTCGGCATGGTCGGAATTCCGGCGGCAATTGCCAACGCCGTCTTTCACGCAACCGGCAAACGGATCCGAAAATTGCCGATCACGCCCGATAAATTGATTTGAACAGTTTTTGAAAATTAAGAAATAGGACGCGGATGAACGCGGTTTCAGCGGATTTTCGCTGAAAAAGTTTAATAATAAATCCGCGTGAATCTGCCTAATCCGTGTTTGTCCGCGTCCTATTCTTTTTATTTTGCCAATAAACCTGTAACTTTTTTTGAATATTCTACGACTAAAATAAAACAAGGGGGAAAAATGTCTGAAAATCTAAACGATTTTGAAATATTGACCGACGAAGAACAACGAATATTGACCGACGAAGAGCATCTGCTCAATGAACTCGGGATTTTCGGCGAATCGCGCCGGAAATTCTTAGGGCAGGCGACGGCGACCGGCTTAAGCGTTTTGGTGCTGCAATTTCTTGCCGAAAAAAATGCTTTCGCGGGAACGCCCCGTAATGAATTCACATTTCCGGCGCAGATCGAAAATGCCGTCGAGGTTTCGCTCAAGGTCAACGGCGCGGAAAAATCCTTAAATATCGATTCGCGAATGACCTTGCTCGATGCCCTGCGCGAAAAATTACAGCTGACGGGTTCAAAAAAAGGCTGCGACCACGGACAATGCGGCGCGTGTACGGTGATCGTTGATGGTCGCCGTGTTTTATCGTGTCTGACGCTCGCCGCGACCTGCGAAGCAAAGGAAATAACGACGATCGAAGGTCTCGCAAAAGACACCGAACTTCATCCGATGCAGACCGCTTTTATCAAACACGATGGATTTCAATGCGGATTCTGCACGCCCGGACAGATCTGTTCGGCGGTCGCGCTGATGGACGAAGCAAAAAACGGCGAATTGAGCTATCTGACCGACAATCTTCAAATGAAGGCGCGTCCTATTCAATTAAACGACGATGAAATTCGCGAAAGAATGAGCGGAAATTTATGCCGCTGCAGCGCCTATCCGAACATTGTCAACGCCATCAAGGAAGTTCACACCGGAATCGACGCCGGACCGAAATGGCAGTTTTCGGGCGCAGCAAATACTGCTTTTGAGAGCGGC
>JBBQOA010000064.1:0-12315 GCA_038330465.1 Pyrinomonadales bacterium | reverse complement strand
ACCGTAACTGTTTCGTTTAGACCGCCAATTTCCAACGTTACATTGATTGTTGCCGGCTGATTAATATTGACTGTATTTTTGGTTGAAACATATTTCTTAAATCCTTGTTTTTCAACTGAAATCTGATAGTTTCCTGCCTGGATCAGATCAAAAGTGTAGGTTCCGCTCGCACCCGTAACTGTTGTCAGTGAGATATTTGAACCTTCATTAATTAAGGTTACGGTGGCACCTGATACGGCTGCTCCGGAACCGTCCGTAACTGCTCCGGTGACACGCGAAGTCGTTCCTTGCGCAAAAACCGCGCCACTCAACGCTAATAATAAAATTAAAAGCGTTAATACATTCAAAAATGGCTTTTTATCCATTTCCACCTCCAAAAAGATTAAATTATGATAACAATTTCTGATGTAATAACGTCTGTTGACAAAAATTTATGATGTAAGATAACACACTTTTTATAAATATGTTAACAAATCTTGAATTTTATAGAATTTATTTCTTGATTTCTCAGTTCGAGCCATTCTTTTCTCAATGTTCACAGACGCTTGCGCGAGTTTTCCAAATTTTGTGTTCGGTGGATTGGCAAGGTCTTTTTATTTCAAACAATCAGCAATTGTTCTTTTTCAACCGAAATGATAAAAACGGTTTTTTTTATCAATTTTTTCCGGCTTTCCGTCAATAATATTTTCTCAAGCGGTGGATTATTGGTGTCAGAACTATTTTTGAATAAGAGTATCCTCTACCTTTGATATTCAATAATTACACCGTTTGCGCCAACTGCCCAACCGGTTTTCTTTGAAAAAAACAATCCGTAAAGATTGTCCTTCGTGCCGCTCGATTTTTTTGCCCAAGTTTTGCCTTTGTCGGTCGAACGCAAAATCGTTCCATCGTAACCGACGATCACGCCGTTTTTGTCGTCGGCAAAATCAACCCGCATGAAGGTCACCGGATAAATCGTTTTGATATTTTCCCATGTTTCGCCGCCATTATCAGTTCGTAAAATAGTGCCTTTGCTTCCGACAATGTAACCTTCCTTCGCGTCCCGAAAATCGACATTATATAAATCCATCGTCGTACCGGATTTTTGCATTTGAAAACTCGCGCCGCCGTTGTAAGAAACCAAAATCATTCCCTCATCACCGACGATCCAACAAAGTGAACTGCCGACAAAATCAAGATGGTAAAGTTCTTTTTTTGACGGAACAAAAACTCTCTGCCAGCTTTCGCCGCCGTCTTCAGTTCGCATAACCAGCGAATCAATAACCAGATTTTCCTTATTCAGCACAGATCCGATAACAATTCCGCGTTTTTTATCGGCAAACCGAATACTCAGAAATTCGGGACTTCCGACGCGAAAATCAGATGCCTTATAGATCTTTGTTTCCTGCCAATTGCGCCCGCCGTTTTTGGTTATAAACAATTTTTTGCCGGCGACCAGATACCCGTTATCATCATTTCGAAAATATATTTCGTTGATCGTTTCGGTCGTGCCAATATCCTGTTTTGTCCAGTTTCTCCCGCCGTCGGAAGTCCACGCAAGATAGCCGTCATCGCCCGCGATCCAGCCTTTATCCGTTGAAGTAAAAAATACTGCGACCAGATCGCCATCGCCTTTTGCGCGATTCACTTTCCAGTTTGTTTGTGCCGAGATGATTTGTGACGAAATAAAGATCGCAAATAAAAATAAAATCGCTTTTTTGATAAAATTCACTGTCAAATTCTCCCCAATGTAAAAATAAAAGGTGATTATGATGAAATAAGATAACCTTTTTTTCACCAAAAATCACCCTCTAAGATGTTAAAACTCAATAGTTTGGTTTGTTGGAATCTTATTTCGTGATTCGGTAAACCTTTCCTTTCCAAACAACTATGACCTGTTCGCCGAGCGCAAAGTATTGCGCCAAACCTTTTTCTTTGGTCAATAAATCGAAATACTCGCTCGATGCAAATTGAAGTTTTACTTCCGGCATTTTGGTTTCTTCTCTGAATTCGGAATCAACCCAAACATCGCTTTGATTAAAGAAATTTTTGTTCGCGACAAACTGATTCGAGGCTGTATTCTGAATCAAAATTTGTTCGGAATCCTTCTTTTTATCGGCATAAACGGCAATATTCCTTTGCATTGAATTTTGCTGAATACTCATTTGAACGGAACCTGAACCGCTATTTTCTTTAACCGTTTTGGCGGCTCTATTTTGTAGATCCAGAAGTTGTCGGTCATCTCTTTGAGCGGAAACAAAACTGCCGTCGGTCGCGAGATAAGAAGTATATGGCGTGACGATCCCGTAGCGGGTGCCGAGTTCGGTCACTTCATCGCGCAATTCTTTGGTTTCGCCGTTTGACCGAATCTGTTCGATCAACCAACCGACGCGGCGGCTTGCCCAGAGACGCGGAAGGAAATTATTTGTTTCCGACCTAGCCGGAAAATCAAGGTTTGTAAATGAAAAATTACGTTTTTCCTGTCCGGATTTTCCGGTCAAACGAAGCGTAATATTCTGCAGATCGCTTGCGTTCTTATAGCGACCGATGATCGCGAGCTGCATTCCTTTGAATAGATCCGTTAATTTGCGCGGATACATAAAATCGGTCTGAACGCTTCCAAAATCCAATTCGAGATCTGCCAACACGGGCGAGCTGACGCGGGCGAAAAAATTGGAAACTTTGATCTCCAAATCTTCCTTTGGCTGAACATAATCAGAAACACCGGAATTTTCTGCGCCAAGTTTGTCGAGCAAAGTCGTATTTACATCATAGCCGAAACCGAACGGAAAAATCCGCACATCAAGGTTTTTGGTATTTTTCAAATTTGCGATGATTTTATCGGCATTTGCTTCACCAACCGTCGGCAGACCATCGGTCATAAATACGAGCATTTTCGGGCGGTCGTTTTTTTCGAATTGTTTGAGTGAGGCGAGCAATGAATCATTGATATTTGTTCCGCCTGTCGGTTGCAGACGTTTGACAAATTCTTCGCCACGTTTTTTGCCGCTCGCGTCGGCGGCGATCAAACCGCTTTCCATCAGATGTTCTTCGCCCGCAAAATTGATGACATTGAAACGGTCGCCCGCGCGCAGTGTTCTGATGCCGAACAGCAATGCCGAACGCGCTTTTTCCATTTTCCCTTCGTCTGCCATCGAACCACTTGTATCGAGCACGAAAACGATGTCTTTATTGACAAGTTCACGTTCTGACAAATTATCTTTCGGCGAAAGCATCAGCAAAAAGTATCCGTCTTTTCCCGGTTCTCTGTAAGTCAAAAGTGACATTCCGAAATCGTTGTTTGATAACCCATAGAAAAGCTGAAAATCATTGTCGTTATTTGTTGTTTCAAAAGATACTGACGCAGTTGTTTCGCCTTTTCGACTAACTTCGACCTGATGCGACGGCGAATAAATGTTGCGCAGGGCTTCTTTGCCGACAATTTCAATTTTGCCTGAAATCGTGCCGAACTTTTGCGTCGGCATATTTCTTCTGACATCTTCAACGGATTGTCGCTGCCAGAGATTTCTTCCCGTTCCGAGCGGATAACGATAGGAAACCGTTCCCGATTCGGCTTTTAACACCTGCGAATATGTAATTTCCAATTTTTTGTCGGAATTTGGCGGAATCGGAAAGATCGAAGCCTGAAACAAATCTTTTCCGGCATATTCCAATAATCCCGGATCACGCTGACGACGGACGATCTCATCATAGATCCTTCGCGCTTCCTCACGAGAACGAACTTCCCCGACCAATTTTTTGCCATTTTCCCAAATCGCGAATTCGACGATCGAAGCCGTTTCGGGAATCGGAAAAAAATACGTTCCTTCGAGCGTGTATTGCGTATCATTGCGAAATACCTGCTCGACGTGCGTGATCGCGACTTGCCCGTTGATTTTTGTGTCGAGCTGTATTGATTTGACCGGAAGCGCATTCGGGATCGGCACTGGTCGCGGGATCGGGCGCGGCTGACACGGTCGCCGATCACAAATGATTGGGATGATGACGCCTTGAGCCGCCGCCGTGAGAACGAAAAAAAAGCCTGCAAACAGCACACAGAAAAAGCTCGTAACAATTTTGAATCTCATAAATTTCTCCTAAAAAATACTGAGTCGAAGCGCGGAATTAGGTTAATGGACGCTTGTATGACGTTTTAAAGAACGGTTGCCGTTGCTTTAACTTGCATCTTTTTTTATAGAAGAATCAATGAATTATCGTTGATTTGAAAAAATGTCGGTGTAATTTTGAAAATTATTGATCGTTTTTTTCGGTCAGCGCTTCGTCGATGTCTTTTTCGAGAACAGCCCGCAGTTTTTCGACCAATTGATCGGCCTTTTGGACATTTTGTTCCAAATTGCCGCGCGTATTTTGAATTTCGATCAAAAGACTTTCAAGGTTTCTCTTTTCCGAATCGAGATTTTTTGCACGCATTTCGCGGAGTTCTTCAGGTCGTAAACTGCCCGCCATCGAAATCTGTCGTTCGATCATTTCCGGACGCGAATCAAACCCGATCGTTTCCAATTTGGTTTTAATGGTATTTTCCTTTTCGATCAAGTCAAACAATTGTTTCCGCAGAGATTCGGCGCGTTGTTCGGCGCGCGTCAGAATATCGAGATTCAAAAGCAGACGTTTTTGTTTTTGGTCATATTCATTTTGTTTGGTCGATTCGAGTGTCTTGATACGCGTGCTGATTTCTTTTAGCCGATTTGTGATTTTATCGAGTTTTTCATCGAATGTTTCGGGCTGAGTTTGGGTTTGAATTTGCGTTTGAGTTTCAGTATTTCCGCTGATTATTTGCTGATTTTGATTTTGATATTGATCCGCTTGACTGATTATGACCGGAACGGTCGCGGTTGAAACAGGTTTCGGAATTGAGGAAGGCGTTGATTTTTTTGTAATTTTCTTCTTTGTTTGACCATTGGCAGAAATTGTCGATCCAGCCAAACCCGTTGCCAAAAATAATATCAACAAAACCCGCGTCAATTTATCAGTCGTGTAATTCATAATTCTATTTTAACTTTTTTCCGTTATTTTTTTTATCCGACAAAAAATCACCGGTGAAAAATTCGATGATGTTTTTTCCGGTTCCGACAAACGGAATGGCATCAAGTCCGGAGTTTAGCACGCCTTTGAACACACCTTTTCGCTTAATGTCGTAGCCAACCAGTCCGATTGCCATAAATGTTCCGAGATATGGAACAGATTTGGCAACGCGTTTTGCCGCCATCCAGCCTCCGGCTTCCGCCGCTTTTCTTTTCAAATTCTTTTTATCTTCCGCCATAAACTTTTAGTTTCGGTAATCGCTTGATTTTTTTGATGCTAAAAGAATACTCTAAATTTGCACGAAGTTTCTACATAAAAGTTTCATTTATCGAAAATTATGTCTCTGAAAATCGAGAATCTTTCAAAAAGATACGAGCAAAAATGGGTTCTCAAAGATGTTACCTTTGAAGCGAACGAAGGCGAAATTCTCGGAATATTCGGCATTACGGGCGCGGGAAAATCAACTTTAATCAGAATCATCAGCGGCGCAGAGCGCTGCAACGGCGGCACGATTCACTATAATTCCAACGAAGTGACGTTGCTTTCGTGCGACGACCGCAATTTTCATTTTCCAAATTTAACAAACGAATCTTTCTGGAAAAAACTATTTAATACCTCAAGGAAATCAATTTTACCCGATGGCGAAGGGCAGGTTCTGGCATTGGAAGAATCTCTGCAAAATGCACAAAGCGTATTGCTTCTCGATGATTCTTTTTGCTATATGGACAGGCTTTTGCGCTATGAAAATTACAAAAAACTAAGGGAAACGGTTCGCCAAAAAGATTTGATCGTGATCGTCGCAACTAATGATTTTGAAGAAGCAATGACACTTTGCGACCGTATCGTCATTTTGCACGAAGGTGAAATTTTGCAGATCGGAAAACCGCAAGATATTTACTTAAACCCTGTTTCTTCAACAGTTGCTTATATCACCGGCAATAACAATTTGATCGAGGCAAGGCGTTTAACGTCAAATAAAAAAGAAATTCCCGAATTTCAAACGATCAGAGGCGAACATCGGCTTTTCACCAACAAAACCGATAAATCTAAATTTGCGCCGATCGATCAAAACAATATTTTAACGATTCGTCCCGAACATATTTCAATTTCATTCGGCGCATCTTTTCCCGAAGATAACCTTTTGAAAGCCAAAATTACCGATGTCATATTTCAGGGCGCGACCACTCTCGTCGTTCTCGAGGCAAATGGTTTATTGTTGAAAGCTTTGGTTTTACGACTTGTCGGTTTGAATATCGGTGAAGAATGTATGGTCGGACTTCCGCCGGACCGAATCTTGGTTTTTAAGAATTAGATTTTGTATCCAAAACTCCGGTCGGGATTTCACCGTTTGGCGATAATTCCGACCGGAGTTTTTTTCTTTCTTTACAACATCGGTGTCAGGATGATCTCAACGCGCCGATTTTTTGCACGATTGGCAACCGTCGTGTTGGCGACGATCGGCAAATTTGCGCCCATTCCTTTCACTTCGATCCGGTCCTGATTTGCGCCCAGAATGACGAGTTTATCGGCGATCGCCTGGGCTCGTTCCTGTGTCAGTGTTTGCAATTCGTCGGCGGATCCGCGATTGTCGGTGTGTGATTCGATGGCAATTTTATAATCGGGATTGCCGGCTAAAATTTGCGCCAACGAAACTACTTTTGTTTGTGCCCGGGCTGAAAAACTGCTGACTCGCGAATTTGTCCAATAATTTTCGGGCAAAGTCAAAATAATCCCGCGTTCATTTTGTTGGACAGTTCCGAATTGTTTCAAACTTTGGAGCAATATGGCTTGATTCTGCTGAAATTGCGCCAATTTGTTTTCATTTACCTGCTTTTCTAAATCCGTTCGTCTTTCATTTTCAAGCTGCGCCAATTTCTGTTTATCAGTTTGGGATTCAACTTTGATTTTGCCCAATTCTTCGCGTAATTTGCCGATTTCATCACGGAGATCTTTGATCTGTGAGGAATAATTAAGAGCGTCGCGTTCGGCAAGCTCGCGGTTGCGGGTTTCGCGGGCGAGTTCGGCTTTAAGCTCTGTGATTTGGTTTTGCGCGTCCGTGTATTTTTCTTCGGATTGTCGTATTTCGGCATCCTGTTTTGTTTTTTCGTTACGTTTTTCGCGGGCATCTTTACGGGCAATCGCGGTTTGTTCGGCTTTGACCGCCGCTGAAATTGATTGGCGGGCGGCAATATCGACCTGCTCATCGGGGCGGTCAGCCTTCCAGGCGTTTTCAGCGCTTGCCAGCAGTGTTTCGGCTTGGTTGAGTTCTTCGGTCGCATCGCGCTGCGCGCCGGCAAATCGCGCTAAAGCAACGGCTTGTTTGGCTTGCAGGATCGTCGAGGGAGTTTTTTGATAATCGACTTCGGCAATTTCCGGCGTTCGCGCATCGCGGAAGAAATCCGAAGAATTACCGAAATATTGAATCGCCCGCGTGGTTGCGATCGTTTTTCCGCTCGGTGAATAAGGACTTAAATTTTCAAGCATGATCGCCTGACTCGGACGACGCACAAGAAAATGCGGTTCCGCCGTGACGATCAGCGCAAATGTTTGAAGCGGCGTGGTCACGGAAATCTTTGAATCAAACTCGAATGTTCCGCGCCGTTTGATTTCGCCGAGATTGTCAACCTGTCCGTCGGGCGAGATCGCCCATAAAACATAAGTCGCGTATCCGGCACCGAGTTCAAATGGTCGCGGCATTTTCGAAACCGTCACTTCGACTTCAGTTCCGTTTTTACTGGTTCGTTTAATTTTCCCTTCGCCCTTCATTCGCGGAAAGCGGGTCGTTCCGCGAAATTGGGTGATCACGAGTTCGTCGAGCGGATAAGTGATCGCCGTCGTCTGACGAGCAACATCAACTTGACCGAAGGTTACTAAGAACGTTGAAAAAACGAATAAAAGCGTCGCTGAAATTTTAAAAATTTTTGAATTGTGCATATTTTCTCCCCAAAATGTGATGCCTTTAAAAAGATGCCATATTTTATTTTCACGTTGCAAACGGCAGTGTTCGCGAATTTCAAATATAAAGTTTGATTTTTCATTTTTTTGGAATCTTTAATATGAAATTTGTAATCTTTCGCCCGCACCAGTATATTCAAATTTTTGCTACCCGATGAAGGATTTAAAAAGACTGCTCAAATATTTGCGCCCATATTGGGTGACTTTTGTCGTTGCCGGCATCGCAATGCTGCTCGGCGCGGTTTTTGAAACGGCAACCGGCGCATTGCTCGTGCCGATCTTTGATCAGTTTCTCGGAAATCCGGCGCAAAAATCAAAAACCCTTTTCGACCTGCATAGTTTGATTCCGCGCGACGATTGGTTTCGCGCCTGGGTGATGATCACCGTTTTGCTGCTCGGATTTACGATCGCGAAAGGCATTGCCGAATATTTTTCGTCATATTTAATGGCGAAAATCGGACAATCGGCGGTTTTGGATCTGCGAAAAGAACTTTACGAACATCTGCTCAAACAGCCGACTTCTTTTTTTGAAAAACACCGGACAAATTATCTTGTTTCGCGGCTCGTCAACAGCTGCGCGGCGATCGAACTTTCGGTTTCCTCAAATCTGCGCGACGTTTTACGCGAAGCTTTTATGCTTTTTTTCTTTCTCGCGGCGGCGTTTTATTTCAACCCGAAACTGATGTTCGGCGCATTGTTGATCGCGCCGATCATCGGCGGTCTGACGGCAAAATTCAGTAAATCACTGCGAAAATTAGCCGAAGAATCCTTTGAAGGAAATAAACTTTTAACCGACACCGCGCAGGAAACACTTGCCAATCAAACGATCGTCAAAGCGTATACCGCTGAAGACCGCGAAAAATCACGTTTTTTAAAAGCTGCCAATATTATCGCCCGCGCCAATCTGCGGTCGGCAAAAATCGCTGCCACATCGCCGCCGACCATCGAACTTATCGGAATTATCGCGGTGACAATTTTCTTTTATTTCGGTTTGCGTGAAATCAACGCCCAGACTATGGACGCGGCTCAATTCTTTACATTTCTGTTCTTTTTGTTTCGCAGTTACGACCCGATGCGAAAAATTTCGCGTCAGCATAACGAATTGACCAAAGCATTTGCCGCCGCCCGCGATGTTTGGGATATTCTCGACGACGATGAGATTTTGCCCGAAAAAAATGACGCGCCTCAATTGATTCCGCTTCGAGACAAAATTGAAATTAACAATGTCTCGTTCAATTACCAGACGGACAACAAAAAAATTCTCCAAAATGTTAGTTTGGAAATTCCGAAAGGCTCAATGATCGCTTTAGTTGGCGAAAGCGGTGGCGGAAAATCGAGTTTGATCAAATTGGTTCAAAGACTTTATGACCCGACCGGCGGCGCGATCTTTTGGGATGAAACCGATTTACGCGACGCGAATCTCTTAAGTTTGAAAAAACAGATCGCCCTCGTCACGCAGGAAACTGTTTTATTCAACGATACGATCCGCTATAACATTTCGTACGGAAATCCCGAGGCGACCGACCAAATCATCACCGAAGCCGCCCGCGTTGCCTTTGCCGATGAATTTATCAGCGAACTGCCGAACGGTTACGAAACGATCGTCGGCGAACGCGGGATTTTTCTCTCGGGCGGTCAGCGTCAGCGGATCGCGATTGCCCGCGCCGTTCTAATCAATGCGCCCGTTTTGATCTTAGATGAAGCGACCTCGGCGCTCGATACCGAAAGCGAAAGATTAGTGCAAAAAGCACTCGCCAATCTGATGCAGAATAAAACCTCGATCGTTATCGCGCACCGGCTTTCGACGATTCGCAAAGCCGACAAAATTGTTGTCATGGAAAAAGGCAAAATCATTCAATCCGGCACGCACAACGAACTGATCGAAAAGGGCGGAACATATAAACGGCTTTACGAATTGCAGTTCGCCGAAGAAGACTTCGCCACGAATACCGCAAATAACACGAATTAATATTTTGGTATTCGTGTAATTTGCGTAATTCGTGGCAAAATTTAAATTATGAAATCAATGACAGGCTTCGGTCGCGGGTTTGTATCAAGTGAAACATTTGCCGTCACCGTTGAGTTAAAAACAGTAAATAATCGCTTTTTGGATATTAGTCTGAGGCTTTCGGGCGAACTGGCGGCGCTCGAACCAATCGTCAAGCGGCAAATCAGTAATCGACTTTCGCGTGGTCGCGTCGAAGTAAATTTAACTTATGAACGAACCACCGAAATAAATTACGAATTGAATCGTCCGATGATCGCCGGCTATCTTGCTGCGATGAAACAGATGCAGGAAGATTTTTCGCTCTCCGGCGAACCCGATTTGAACGTCATCGCACGCCTTCCGAATGTGCTTTTACCAAAAAAGGATGAGTTGGACGAAGATTTTATTTCGGGCGTCGAAACCGCGATCATTTCGGCGCTCGACGATCTCGAAAAAATGCGGCAAAACGAAGGCGACATTCTTGATAAAGAACTAAATTATCGCCTCAGCGAGATCGAAAATCGGTTGCCCGCAATTGAAATGCATTCCGCTACGGTCGCCGAAGAATATCGCGCCCGTTTGACAAAAAAGATCAGCGATTTTCTGTCGAAAACCGATTCTCAAATCGAATTCGATCAAGGAAGATTGGCGCAAGAAGTTGCGTATTTGGCTGACCGCAGCGATATTTCCGAAGAGATTCAACGTCTCAAAAGTCATATCGAACAATTTCGACAAATTATGGCGGACGAAAAAGATGTCGGCAAGCAGCTTGATTTTCTGACTCAGGAATTAAATCGCGAAGCCAATACGATTGCATCAAAAACCAATAATCTAATCGTCAAAGAAAATGCGCTGGCGATAAAATCAGAGATCGAAAAGATCCGCGAACAAGTGCAAAATGTCGAATAATAGCGAATGTTGAAAGGAAAATTTCATTCATTCTACATTCTCTAATCACAAAATAAAATGAAGGGTAATTTAATCATCATCAGTTCGCCCTCAGGTGGCGGCAAAGGAACTTTGATTAAAGAAGTTCTCAAAACCACGTCGAATATCGGTTATTCGGTTTCTTATACAACGCGGGCGATGCGTGAAGGTGAAGTGAATGAAAGAGATTATTATTTTGTTTCGACCGAGGTTTTTGAGAATTTGATCGAGCAAAACGAATTTCTCGAATTTGCCAAAGTTCACGGCAATTTCTATGGAACTTCGAAAACCAGAGTCAACCTTGAAATTGACAAGGGACGCGACATTATATTAGAAATTGATGTGCAGGGCGCGGAAAATGTGATGAAAGATTTTCCCGACGCCGTCAGCATTTTCATCATGCCGCCTTCTTTTCAAATTTTATCCGAAAGATTGATTGCGCGGGCAACTGAAACAAATGAAACTTTAGCTATACGCTTGAGAAATTCATTTGATGAGGTTCAAAAATATAAAGAGTTTCAATATATTGTAATCAATGTTGATCGTTTTAAAGCAACGGGTGATCTTCAGACGATAATTTTGGCGGAAAGGCTAAAACGCGATAGACAAACAGAAGCAATTCAAGTTATTCTTGATAGTTTCGACATCTCTAAATTTAATACTGTTGGAGATTAGACAAATTATGGTTAAACAAATAATAGAAGAAACGGACGAAATTACTGAAAATTTGGAAAATGCCGAAACCAGCGCACCCAAAACTCAGGGAGCAATTGACTCAAAATATCGAATGATAATTTTAGCCGCCCAGCGCAGCAAGCAGCTTCAACGCGGTGCCACGCCTCGGGTTGATCTCGATCCGCGAAAAACCAAATCGACGCGGATTGCCATGAAAGAGCTCGAAAACGGCAAAATAATTTTTGAAACGCTTACCGAAAGTCAATTTTCGACAAAACAGTAAATTTATAACAATTTTCGCTTTTTGCTCCAAATACAAAATTTGGAGGCGGCTTTCCGCGCCTCCATTTCATACGGATTCTCAAAATAAGCATCAGCGTGCGCCTGTAAATTCCACTTCTTTTTTTTCTTCAAGATCGAAAAATAACTTCTCAGGTAAAACCATAGAAATCGCCAAAAACCTTCGCGCCGATATTGCAAAACGTGGGTTATTTCGTGCACGACGAGATTTTCCTCAAGTCGCAAATGCTTTTTTTCACTGAGCCAAAAATTAGCAGGGAAAATATAGACACGCTGACCGATCGTGATTCCGTTGATTTTCAATAAAGTCGTTAAAATCCACGTAAATTTCCCCGCATAAAAATAAACTGCGGGAAGCTGAAAATCTTCGTCCGCCAAATATTCACGAAAAAAATCCTCAATTTTTCGATGTGATTTTTCGGCGAGTTTCATAGTAGAACACAACAAGC
>JBBQOA010000063.1:0-12338 GCA_038330465.1 Pyrinomonadales bacterium | reverse complement strand
ATCTCTTCGGTCGAAAACAAAACCTTGCGCCAATATACGGTTCGTCAGGAAATCGAAGGCACCGCGCCGATCGAAAGTAATTCCGCCAACAAGACGGAAGTCATCGCCAACACCAACGCCGCGACGACCCCGACAACGACCGCACAGATTGAAGACAAATCGAAAACCAATTCGCCGACGGTGATCATCTCGCCGGTTGACGAAATGAACAAACAACCCGAATCCAAGCCGGAAGATACCAGCAAGGATAAAAACAAAAAGAATAAAAAACCAGTTAAAGTTGCCAAAAAATCTTAACTTATCAATTTCTTGAGGCTCGCCGCTCCCGCTCTCGGAGTCTCGTTCCATTCAAAAATCAAAACCCGCTGTCTCCGGTTAGAGAGATAAAATTTCTTTGGGAGGAAACATGAATTTTCTTCGGAATTCAAGCGTCGTGTGCCGTCGTGCCATCTTCGCACTCGTTATAATCAGTTCTTTAGCTTTCGCGGTCGCCGCACAAAAATCAACGCAGGATGGTTGCAAAACCTACGGCTGCGCGGGATTTGTCGGTGAACCGATCAACTTAAAGGTTGTCAATGCCGACATCCGCGACATTCTCAACTACATCACCGAACAATACGGAATCAATTTCGTGATTGACAACTCGGTCAAACAGGTTCCGGTCACGGTCAACGTCAATGAAGTTCCGTGGAATCTGGCACTCGATTCGATACTTGAATCACAGGATCTCGCGATCCAGGTCAAAGGTCCGATCCTGCGCGTTGCCGAATCGACCAAATTGGCGGCGGAATATAAAACCCGCGAAGCCAACAAAGACGGCGAGCTCAACAGCGCGTCGCTCTACACCGAATTTATTCGTCTGAACTACGCTTGCGCCGGCAAATGTGCATCGCAAACCAGTTTTCAAGGCGGATCGACCGGCGGTGGCGGCGGCGGCGGCGCTGAAGATCAAGGAATTTTGGGCGTCATCAAAAAACGTCTCTCACGACGCGGCGCGGTCGAAGTTGATTCGCGCAGCAACACGCTCATCGTCACCGATGTTCGCGAAAATATTGACAGCATTCGCCAACTCGTCATTTTACTTGACCAACCCGAACCGCAAGTTGAGATCGAAGCCCGCATCGTCGTCGCTTCACGAAATTTCAGCCGCGATTTAGGCGTTCAGCTTTCGGCACTCGTTCTCGGCTCACGCGGCAGCGCGGCGGGCGGCGGGACCTTGCCTTCTTCGACCGACACGACCAGCACGACGACCGGCGGCGGTTTGAATCTGCCGGGTCCGATCAACAAACAACCGAACGGAACTTTAGGTTCGCAGCTTGCCAACACGGTTGTCGGATTGACGACCGGTATTTTCGGAACTGCCCAGATCAATCTGTTATTGACGGCAGGCGAACAGAAAGGACAGGCGAAAATTATTGCGACTCCGCGTGTCACGACCTTGAATAATCAAAAAGCCGAAATCGAAAGCGGCACGCAGATTCCGGTCGTGACCACTCAGAACACCGGCAACCAAACGGGCGGCACGTTATTTACGACACAGTTTGTTTCCGTTCCGCTGCGTCTCGAAGTGACGCCGCAAATCACCGATCTCGGAACGGTCGTCCTCGACGTCGTTACCGAAAACAACTCGATCAGCTCGACGATCGCGGTCGGCGGTGTTCCGGGAATCAACACGCAGCGAATGAAAACCCGCGTGACCGTTCCCGACGGCGGCACGACTGTCGTTGGCGGCGCCCTGCTCGATCAGGAAAGCGACGATCAATTCCGCACACCGGGACTTTCAAGAATCCCGCTGTTCGGAAACCTGTTCAAACGCAAAGCAGTTTCGCGTGTGACGAATGAAATTTTATTCTTCATCACGCCGCGCATCTATCGCCCGGACAACAACGGTAATCAACTGCCGTCGAGAATCAGCGACGGAAACCGCACGACCACTTTGCTGCAGCCTGTTCCGCTCGGCAATCCGCAGTCGAATTCAAGCCCGACTTCGGAAACACCGGCGCAGCCGCAACAGATCGTTGTGCCGATCACTCCGACAATCCAACCGAACACGAATCCGACTACCAAACCGTAGTTTGAGACGAAAGGTTACTTTTTAAGGAAAGTTCTGCGCCGGGCAATGAAGGGCACCGAAAACCGTTTGACGGTGCCAAGATTTGGTAAAATGCCGAACCGCGCAAGCAGATTTTGATATTGTCGTTACGCAAAAGACGGTGTTTTTGAAAAATTCCGATCGGATCAATGACGATTTGAAAATCGGTAAACTTCGAACGCGGTCGCCCGCAAATTGCTCCGTGCAGAACTTCTCCTCTGATAAATAACTGATTATATGAACAGAAAAATCTAAGTTTCCTCTAATTCCTGTCAGTCTTGCATCAAAGGCTGACAGGAATTTTTCCCTTTCAGGTTCAGCCTTCATTCTCACAAACGCAGCAATTCCACAAAATTTCCTCCTCAACATTCCGGTAAAATAAAAGATTAACATTGTTTTTTTTGAAAAAACTTGGTTATTCAACCTTTGATGAAGTAGATTTAATCTCCCAAGTCAGTTTATTTAGGATGAAATAAATGCAATCGCCTATCGGTAAAAAAGAAAACAAATTCAGCAAACAAACAGGGTTTAGTCTGCCTGAACTTATTGTTGTTTTATTGATCGGAGCAATAATCGTCGTATTAGCGCTGCCGCAGATACTTTCTTCGCGCCGTTTGTTTAGATTTTCAGCTGTCCAAAGACAGGTCGCGACATCGCTGCGCGAAGCCCGCCAAGAAGCAATGTCGCAAAGAAAGTCGATAACTTTCCGATACGATAACGCCAATAAAAAAATTGTTACTTACGGCGGAGATTTTGGAGCGCTTGGCGACGCGAAAAATCCGGTCGCCGATCTGACCGGTTCAGGCGTCGAGTTTGACGACGTCAAATATGGTCGTCCGACCGGCGTTCCGACATCGGCGCTCGGCGATACGACAAATTTAACGAATCTTTCGAGCAATGCCGTCGAGATCACATTTCAAGTTGACGGTTCGGTGATCGACGCCGGAAATAACCCGCAAAATCAGGCGTTGTTTTTCTATCACGATAAATATCGGCTCGATACGGCGTTTGCCGTTTCAGTTTTAGGTGCGGGCGGACGCATCAAAATTTGGCGCTACAGTGAGGGTGTGAATGCGTATGTGGAATGAAACGGCTGAGAGCATCTCAGAGAAAAGTTCGGAAAAAGCGCAAAACGGTTTCAGTTTAATTGAAGCCGTCGTTGCCATTTTTATACTGACCATCGGGCTTATCGGAACCGCCGCCGCGCTCAGTTACGCGATTTATTACGGAACGATCAGCCGTAATGTGACGGGCGCGAAATCGATCATCGTCGGCGAGATCGAAGAGATCGAAACAATTCGAAACGCGCACCGGCTCGATTTTAAACAAATTGCCAATGTCGGAAGCGTGGACAATACCGATGCTCCGGCGATTTTTAACGGATTCAGTACCGGATTTAAGGAATTATCGTTAAATCCGGGACCGGACGGCGTGAACGGAACGGACGACGATCTGCGCGATTCGGGACCCGACGGGAGCTTTGGAACGGCGGATGATTTTGATAATCCGGCATTGGTTCGGAGCGGTTTTACGCGGCAAATAACGATCACGAATCTGAGCCTTTCGATGAAAAAGATCGAAATAAAAGTCCGCTATTTCGGGACGGGCGGCAGAGTCGGTGAGATCGCGGGAGTTTGTTATCTGAACGATGAAGGTCGTCTGACGCGCTAAAGCAAGTGGAGACTTACAAAAAATGGTTTGTAAAAATTTGACGAAAAAGCAAAACGAAGCGGTTTCAAATAATAAATTTAAGTCTGAGCGCGGGGCGGCGTTGGCGATCGCGATCATTATGGTCGCAATTCTGGCGGTCGTCGCCCTGACCGCGCTGGCTTTTTCATCGAGCGAAGCGCGAATTGCCGGAAGCGATCTGCAGCGCACGCACACTTTCTACGCTTCATCTGCCGGACTGGAAAAAATGACCAATGATTTCAGTAATCTTTTTCGCCGCAAAATGAATCCGACCGTCGCCGACCTCAACCTGATCGCCGGTTCGCCGCCGGACGAACTGCTGCTCGAAGGATTTGGTTTTTCGCAGCTGCTTACCGAAGATACCGATAAATTGAATGAATTGCGGGCGATTCAAGGTTTGCCGAACACGATCTATCCGCGCGTTAATATTCCCGACGGTCCGTATGCCGGACTTTACGCGAGCATCATTCCTTACAAAATGAGTTCGACGGCTTCGCGCAGCGCGACGCGGACGGAAGTCAAACTCGAACGCGAATTCAATAATTATCTCGTGCCGCTTTTTCAATTCGGGATGTTCAGCAACGAAGACATCGAAATTCATCCCGGACCGCTGATGACCTTTAACGGACGAATTCACAGCAACAAAAATATTTACGCGCTGCGGAACACAAAATTTCTGAACCGGCTGACGATGGCGGGCGAATTTGTCCGCGACGCGACGCGCGGCGGCGAACCGAACACGTCAAGCGGCAACACGGAAGTTTATGTTGAAGTTAACGGCATCAATGTTCAGAGCACGCTCGGCAACGGCAGCGTCAAAGCCGGTTCGGGACTCGTCGGCGGACCGAATTTGACGGGCAGCGGTTCAACGCAGCGCGGAATGTTTCCGAACAGTCCGGAAGGAATTCCAAATTCAAACTGGGAATCGGAATCGGTCAGATCTGCGACCAACGGCGTGCCGAATCGTTTCGGCGGGCAGGTTATGACGCAGACGACCGGCGCGACATCCTTAAAACTGCCGCTCGAACTGGCGGGAAACTCTCCGGCGGAAGTCATCAAACGCGCTTTGCCGTCGGACGACGAAATTCTTTCGACCTCGCGCTATCATTCGAAATCGCAGATCAGAATTTTGCTTGACGATGAATCAGCCGGCAGCGGCGCGGCAAATGTCGCGGGCATTCCGGCGGGCAAGGGCGTTTACCTCTCGGCTTTCACGCCCTCGGTCTTAAACGGCGGAAATGTTCTGAAAATGATCTCGAATACGGGAACGATCACGGGTTCGGCGATCGCGCAAAACAACCCCGACGGAACAGTCACGCCAAGCACCCAAATTATTCGCGGCGTGAAATCTGCGGGCGAAACCGTCGGCGGAAATTATATTCCGCCGGGTTCGGGCGTACAGGGACGAATTTTGATCGAGATCGTCAAACCCGACGGGACGGCGATTGATGTGACGCAGACGGTTTTGAGTATGGGCGTCACCGAAGGCGAACCGAACGGCATCGTTTATCTGCAAAGACCGCTCTGGGCGGCGTATGTGCAGGGAAGCCGCGACCGGCGCGGAAATTCTTTTACCTTGACGAATCTGACGCGCAATTATCAATCGATCGCCGACGGCGAGATCAGCGACCCGTCGGCACTTCTTTACGCAAATCGCGGATTTATCAATACGACCGAAAGCGCCGCCAATGAAGACGGCGCGACGCTCGTCAGAGAATCATTTCAACCCGTTCTGCTGCCGTCAGGCGAGCCAAATTATAACGCGATCGTCCCGATCAATGTTTACAATGTCCGCGAAGGCTGGGTCCGCAGCACTTTGAGCGAATATGAGATCTATACGCGCGGTATGACGAGCGTTGTCGAAATAAATATGCGGAATCTGGCGCGCTGGCTTGACGGCGTTTATGACGCCAATCTGCTTTCGGGAACAACTGCCGTGAGCGGCAATGTCAACGGCGAAGAAGGCTATGTCGTCTATGTTTCCGACCGTCGCGGCGACCAAAAAAACACGGAATATCTGGCGGACGGAACAGCTTTTGCCAGCACCAACGGGATTGTTGACAACGAGGATATTTACGGTCCGAACAATACTTTGGATGCGGGCGAAGACGTCATTGATTTTGGCTGGAATGTCGGCGGGGCGAGCAAAAAGGGAACTTTGCAGAAAGATACCCGCGAGCTCCCCGATTTTGGAACGCTCAGTTCCGCCCCGTCGCCGAACAATGCTCCGCTGGCAAGCCGGCTGCCCCGCGCCAACTACGTCATGAGCTGGAATAAATTGAGCTATATCAATCCGGAAAATTATTTTCGCCGCGCGGTGCGGCTCTTTGACGGCGAAACTTTAAGCACTTCGGCGGCAGCGGGACGGCTTTCACCGACCAAAGGAATTACGGTTGCTTCGGAAAATATGGTCTATGTTTGGGGCAATTACAACACGACCGGCGTCAGCAGCATTCCGGTCGGCGGTTCGACCTTGAACGACGGCGGATATCTGGGCGCGCAGGTTCCGGCATCGATCGTTTGCGACGCGATCTTTCCGCTTTCGAGAACCTGGTTTGACGCCTCGAGCGCGCTTTATCCCGAAGGCAGCGGCAACGCCCGCAGTCTGAGCGGCGAGGCGTATCGAATGGCGGACGAAGGTGCTTCGACGACCGAAGGAACAGCGGTGCGGGCGGGAATTATTGCCGGGACGACGCTTTCGAGCCTGACGGCAACGCCCGGCAGAGATGCCGTCGGTTTACGGCGCAACGGCGGAATCATTAATTATCCGCGTTTTCAGGAAACGTGGAATTTGAACGGCACGACCAATGTTTGGAGTTATACGGGATCGTTCGTTCCGCTTTATCGTTCGACGCAGGCGCTCGCCAATTGGGAAAACGATACATCGGTCATCTATATGCCGCCGCGCCGCAACTGGAGTTTTGACAGCACCTATCTGACACCGAACAAGTTGCCGCCCGGAACACCGTTTTTCCAATATGTTCAGGCGACCGGTTTCCGTCAAAGTCTGCGTTAGATCCGAGGAACTCGATAAATGAAAAATCTGATGAAAAAAAACGATCAAAAAGGGTTTTCGATCATTGAGTTAATGGTCGTGATGGCGCTCACGCTGATTATTCTCGCGGCGGTTTTTTCGCTGATGCGCGGAGCGATCACGACTGCCAACGCGAATTTTGAAATGACCTCGGCGACGCAGGGACTGCGCAACGCGCAGGAATATATGACGCGCGATATTTTGATTGCGGGCGACGGTTTGAAAGGTTTGGCGAATATTTGGCTGCCGACGAATTTTGTGACGCAAAATCTGACGGCGCGTTCAGCTGCCGCGATCGACCCGACCGGTTCGGGATTTGTTAATCTCGGAATGGTTGTTTCCGACAATAATGTGCCGAACGCGACTCCGATCAGTTACCTGACTCCGGCGATGAATGTGCTGCCCGTCACGGATCGGTTGGCGATGCTCTCGCGGGATCCGGCTTTTTCTGCCATCAATCTGGCGGCAGCCGACACCGGCTTTAATACCGGTCAGATCAATATTCCGGCAGCGCGAATCGGCGATTTTACGAATGGCGAGATCTATTTTATATCCAATGGCGTGGCGGGCGTTTTCGGAACCGTGACCAATGTCAACACGGGGACCAACAAGATCACCTGGGCGAACGGCGATATTTACGGACTCAACAGAACCGGCGCGACGGGGCAGCTTGCCTCGGTGACAAATTACGGATCATATCCGACGATCTTGCAAAGAGTTCAGATCATCCAGTATTTTGTTGACCCGCAAAATCATTTGGTGCGCCGCGTTTTCGGTATCAAAGGCGGCGGTTTCATTGACAGCGTCGTTGCCGAACACGTTAAAACCCTTCAGTTTCGATATGTTTTGAAGCCAAACGATGCGGCAACGATTTTATCCCAGCCGAAAGACCAATTTGATTTGGACGAAGCCGCGGTCGTCAGAACGATCGAGCCGAGCCTGACGGTTGAAACCGCGTATCCGCTGCAGGACGGCGAATATCATCAGGTCGAAGGCACAACCCAGATCGGTGTGCGTAATATTCAATTCGGCGAGGCGATCGTCCCGCGAGATTCGCAGGGCAACACGGATCTGCCGAATCCCGGACCGACACCCGTGATCACGCCAACGCCAATTCCGCCGACGCCGACCCCCGTGCCGACGGCGACTCCAGTGCCGACGGCAACGCCGACGCCGACGCCGACGCCCGTGCCAACGCCAACGCCCGTGCCGACAGCGACACCGCCGCCAACGCCAACGCCAACGCCGCCGCCGCCGACCCCGACGCCGCCGCCAACCCCGCCGCCGACGCCGACGCCGGGAACCGGCGAAGGCGGTTAAGAGCGATCAGCGGTCATTAATAAAAAAGCCCAAGTTCACACGTGAACTTGGGCTTTTCTTTTGCTTGTCATCAAGAAATTATTCGGCGAGATAACCGCTCGGCACGGGCACATCGCCGGCGAGACCGAATGAAGCGATCGAGACCCCGAAATCGGAACTTCTGAAGGCATACCAAACACCGTTGCGGTAAACGGCATAATCGGCTAAACCGTCGCCGTCGAAATCACCCGGCACGGGTTTGTCGCCCGCCGCGCCGAATTGGATCGAACCGAACCCGGCGGTCGAACGCTGGACATACCAAACACCGTTTGACGGGCGGAAAACGGCGAAATCGGTTTTGCCGTCGCCATCGTAATCGGCTTGGACGGGTTTATCTTCGCTGATCCCGAAATGGAAAATGATAAAACTGTTGTCGGTGCTTTTCCAGACATACCAATCGCCGGTTGACGGGCGAAAAACGGCGATGTCGGTTTTGCCGTCGGCGTCGAAATCGCCCTGCGCGACCCGATCGGTGCTGATGCCGAATTGACGAATGTCATAAGCGCCGTCGGAGCTGCGGAAGATATACCAAACGCCCGTTGAGGGACGAAACACGGCAACATCGGATTTGCCGTCGCCGTCGTAATCGCCCGGCACGGGAATGTCGCCCGTTGAACCGAATTGCGTGATCAGATAACCGCCCGTGCTTTTCTGAACATACCAAACGCCGGTCGAAGGTCGCCAGACGGCGAAATCCGTTTTGCCGTCGCCGTCGTAATCGCCCGGCGCGATTCGGTCGCCGTTTGAGCCGAATGCTAATGCCTGAAAACCGCCGTCGGAACTGTTGAGCGCGTACCAAACGCCGGTTGACGGACGAAAGACCGAAAAATCGCTTTTGCCGTCACTGTCGAAATTGGAAGTCGCGCTGCCCGAGAGAATGCTTTTCGCGGTAGTGTAAATATAATCGCCCGAAGTTTGCCCGTCGCTGTTCGAAGCGTTTCCGGCGGCGTAGAAACTCACTTTCCCGACGCGCCGATTCGGCGCCGTCCATGTAAATGTCCAGGTATTAAAACCGAATTGCGCGGGAATGATGCCGTCAACCGTATGTTCGACATATTGCCGCATATTTCCGCCGACGAGTCCGTCAATGAGCTGCAGCCGGACCGGACTTTGCGTCGGCAGCGTATAAGTTCCGATCTTTCGCCCCTGCGAATCGATCGCGGTCAGCTGAAATCCGTAGATCGTCGCGTCTGCCTGCGCCGTCGTGACGGTCACCGAAACTTGTTGATTGGGCAGATAATTGGCGGGCAAAGCCGCGATCGCGACGCTTCCGGTGCCGCTGTTGACGGCAAAATCGCTGTGGCAAGCCGCGCAGTTATCCTCGCCTGGCGCATTTGTATGCGAAGCCGACGGACCAGAAGCCGACGCGCTGACCTTTTCAAATTTGTTTGAAAACATTTGAATTCCGAAGACAAACAAAACCGCCGCGAAAATGACGGTCAATTTCGTAAAAACTAACTTACGAGCAGGGAACTTCATCTATTTTTTACTCCTTAAAGGGGAAAGATTTATCAAATTGTTTGACGAATTGGAAGCGGCGAAAGTCTAAGAAATTTGCCTGATGTTTAAAATTTATGCTTTGGCGTGGCGAAAGTCAATGAAAAGTAAATAATTGACTGTTTTGGCGCCGCGCTTTTTACGTTCCGGATCTTTGATCGAACCTGAAACTTGAAACTCTAAATTTCCTGACCGACAAAATACATCTGCGAATCGAATTCGGTTTCGCCTTCGCCGATGGTAATTTTTTCGTAAGTTCCGTCGGACTTCAGTAGCGAAGAATTTACGTTGTCCTGCAAATAGGCGGCGAGAACTTCTTCTTTGAGATATTGTTTGAGCTTTGTGTCGTTAATCGGGACGACGGCTTCGACTCTTCGGTCGAGATTTCGGTGCATCCAATCGGCGCTGCCGATATAAATTTCCACTTTGCCGTCGTTCGCAAAATAAAAAACGCGGCTGTGTTCGAGAAAACGTCCGACGATCGAAATGACGCGGATATTTTCCGAAAGTCCTTTAATTCCGGGACGCAGCGTACAGATTCCGCGAATGATCAGATCGATCCTGACGCCTGCCTGCGAAGCGCGGTAGAGCGCGTTGATGATCTTGTCGTCCGTCAGACTGTTGATCTTGACGATGATCCGCGCTTCTTTGCCGGATTTTTTGTTTTCGGTTTCGCGGGCGATCAATTCGATCATTTTCTCACGCAGATTGATCGGCGCGGCGAGCAATTGCCGAAACTCGTCCTGATACGAATAACCCGTCAGAAAATTAAAAAGATCGGTCGCGTCCGCGCCGATTTCCGGATCGCTCGTCAGCAAACCGAGATCGGTGTAGATGCGCGAGGTCGTCGGGTTATAATTGCCGGTCGCGATGTGAACATAGCGGCGCAGTTCGTCATTTTCGCTGCGGACGATCAGCGCGACCTTCGAGTGAGTTTTCATCCCGCTCATTCCGTAAACGACGTGAACGCCTTCGGCTTCGAGCCGGCGCGCCCATTCGATATTGTTTTCTTCATCAAACCGCGCCTTGAGTTCGACCAGCGCGGCGACCTGTTTGCCGTTGCGGCTCGCCTTGACGAGCGATTGGATAACGGGCGAATCTTTGCCCGCGCGATATAAACAAATTTTGATCGCGAGAACCTGTTCATCTTCAGCGGCGGCATTGATAAAATCCGTCACGGTGCTGTAAGCCGTGTACGGATGATGCAGCAGAATGTCTTGTTTTTTCAAGGTTTCGAAGATGTTTTCCTTGCGTTTGAAACAGGCGGGCATCGAATAAGAGATCGGTTTGTCTTTGAGTTCCGGGCGTTCGAGCGAATAAAAACGCATCAGATCGGCAATGTTCAAAAATCCATCGACGCGGAAAATATCGTGTTCCGTCAGCCCGATCGAACCCGCCAGATAATTGACCATTTCATCCGGCATCGAAGCCGAAACTTCGAGCCGAACCGGAAAACTGAAACGTTTTTGGTGATGCAGCTCAAGCTCGATCGTCCGTAAGATGTCGCCGGCTTCGTCCTCGCGGATCTCGATGTCGGCATCACGCGTAACGCGGAAAAGACACGGCTTGCCAATTTTCATATTCGGAAAAAGCGAGGCGACATTGGCGGAAACGAGTTCGCCGAGCAGGACGAAGCGCGATTCGCTGTCGTCGATCGGAATGATCCGCGAAACATTTGCCGGAAGTTTGATCCGCGCAAAACGCCGATTGGTGAAAAGATGCCCGAGTTTATCGAGCGCAAAGCCTTCTTCGGGTTCGACGATCAAGCCAAGATTGAGGCTGAGATTCGAGACAAACGGAAACGGATGGCTGACATCGACGGCTTGCGGTGTCAAAACGGGAAAGATCTTTTTATGAAAATATTCATCGAGCCGTTTCTTTTCGGATTTATTCAAATCCTGATACGGATAAATTTTGATATTTTGGTCGGTCAGCTGCGGCAGGATTTCTTCGTTCAGACAGTTCATCTGCTCGGCGAGCATCGGACGCAGACGGGCGCGGATCTCGCGCAGTTGTTCGGCGGGCGAAAGTCCGTCGGGCGAAGTTTTGCTGACGCCTTCGGCGATTTGTTCTTTCAAACCCGAGACGCGAATCATAAAAAATTCGTCCAGGTTAGTCGAGAAGATCGCCAGGAACTTGAGCCGTTCGAGCAGCGGATTGGATTCGTCCAATGCTTCATTGAGCACACGGCGGTTAAATTCGAGCCAACTTAGCTCGCGGTTAAAAAAAGGATTTACATCGGGCAGCAAAGACGGAACGATCTCTGCGGTTTCTTCTTTGACGGCTAAAGGTACAAATTCTCTGACTGTTTCAAGCATAAAAAGTTCGGACAATGGGCGTGAATCGATTCTATTTGTAATGCGGGCGAAAGGCAATTATCCACGTGTTAAATTTTTTCGGGCGAACATTGCCTGATTTTAATTTAACAAATAAAAAGGCTGGCGGTCAAAGAGTTTCTCAGACCGCCAGCCTTTGATTTAGAAAGTAGAAAAATTAGCTGTAAATTTTTCTACCTCTTTATTTAACTACGGGATATAACGAGTCGGAGTCGGGATGTCGGTTGTCACACCGAAGGCTCCCGAAGTGACGCCCGCCGTCGAACGATTGAGCCACCAGACGCCGTTACGATAGATCGCCTGATCGTCCTTGCCGTCGCCGTCGTAATCG
>JBBQOA010000062.1:0-12378 GCA_038330465.1 Pyrinomonadales bacterium | reverse complement strand
CCCTACAAATGGACGCAAACCGTCGGCGGCAAAGACGACGAATTGACCGATATTACGAGTTATGAGATCAATCCGGCGAACATCGCCGATAAATTCAAAGAAACACCGACCAAAGTTTTCGTACGAACGACAAAAGAGCAGTAATACGACAATAATTATTGCAGGACAAAGGATGAGCCAAGTTTTCTTGACTCGTCCTTTTTACATTGTTGCCAAAACGGCGCGGATCTCGCCGTATGAATAATTCTCGCCCAAAAATTCTTTGATCGGCGAGAGCGCGCCGATGTCCCGGAATTTTTCGATCGCTTCGGTGATCGATTCGATCTTATGTTCGGGAACAAGATCGGTCAGCGCGATCTCGCCGCTCGGGATAAAGCGGACGAGATGTGTTTCGATCGTGCTCCGCGTCATTTCGCGCTGACGGGCGATCTCATTGATCGAAAGTCCGGTTTGAAACATCTCCAATGAATAGATGTAAGTATCTTTTCCGTCGGCGCCGCGTTTTGTGCGTTTTTTCGGCTCGCGTTTCGGCGATTTCAGGTCGATCCGCGACGTGAGATTGTTCGTTTCGCAATAATTTCTAATCTCCGCAATAAAATCCGCGCCGTATTTGTCGGCTTTGAGTTCGCCGACGCCCGAAATTTTCCGCAGCTCCGCGTTGTTTTGCGGCAGAAATGTCGCCATTTCGACGAGCGTCGCATCGGAAAAGATGACATACGGCGGTACATCTTCCGAGCGGGCAAACACGGTCCGCACTTTTTTTAATTCCTCGAACAAATCTTTGAGATACGGATACGAAACTTCCGGCACGAGCGTCTGTTTTCGGTCTTCTTTGACCGTCACTTTGATCAGTTCGACCTTTATATTTCCTTTCAGAACGTCTTCGCTCTGTTCGGTCAACTTGATGATCGGAAATTGTCCGTCGGATTGTTTCAGAAATCCCTGCCCGATCAGATCGCGAAAATACTCGAACCACGCGTTTTTGGAAATATCCGCGCCGACGCCGTAAGTTTTTAAATTCTTATGTTCGTCCCAGATCTTCTGAGATTTCGAGCCGCGCAGAAAATCGACGAGATAACTGAGTCCCATTCGCTGATTCGTTCGCCAGACCGCGCTCAGAGCCTTTTGCGAAATGATCGTCCCGTCGAAAGTTTCGAAATCTTTGTTGCAATTGTCACAATTGCCGCAATTTTCGGGCATTTCCTCGGAAAAATAATTGAGCAAAAACCGGCGGCGGCACGATTTCAAATCGCCGAATTCGCCCATTTGATTCAATTTGCGGAGCATTATTTCGGTCTGCGACTGATTGCCGTCAACTTCGGCAAACCCTTTTAATTTAATGACATCCGCCCACGAGAAAAAAAGCAGCGCGTGACTTTCGAGCCCGTCGCGCCCCGCGCGTCCGGTTTCCTGATAATAACTTTCGACGTTTTTCGGCAGATCGCAATGAACGACAAAACGGACGTTCGATTTGTCGATGCCCATCCCGAAGGCGATCGTCGCGACGATGATCTTGACGTCGTCCTTTAAGAATAATTCCTGATTTTTGTCGCGCGTCCCTTTGTCGAGTCCGGCGTGATACGGCAGCACGGAAAATCCTTCGCCCTGCAGATCATTGGCGAGACTTTCCGTTCCGGCGCGGCTCAGACAATAGATAATGCCGCTTTCCTCGCGGCGCGTTTCGAGATAATCGAGCAGCTGCGCGTAGGAATTGCGCTTCGGTTCGACCTGATAATAAATGTTCGGGCGATTAAAACTCGACAGAAAAAGTTCCGCCTCACGGATGTTCAAACGCTCGAAAATATCTTTGCGAACGAGTTTGTCGGCGGTCGCCGTCAGCGCGATCACGGGAATTTCGGGAAAGAAGCGTTTGAGTTTGCCGAGCTGAATATATTCCGGGCGAAAATCGTGTCCCCAGCTCGAAATACAATGCGCTTCGTCGATCGCAAAGAGCGAAACATCGATGCCGCGCAGAAATTCGATAAACTGATCGCCCGATTGCAGCAGACGTTCGGGCGCGACGTAAAGAATTTTTACACTTTTGCGCCGGACGGCTTGAAAAACCTCGGTTTGTTCGCGCGAGGTTTGCGACGAATTCAAAAAAGCGGCTTCGACGCCGTTTGCCCTGAGCGCGTCAACCTGATCTTTCATCAGCGCGATGAGCGGCGACACGACGAGCGTCAAACCGTCTAAAATAAGCGCCGGAATCTGGTAACAGAGCGATTTTCCGCCGCCGGTCGGCATTAATACAACACAGTCTTTTTTATTTAAAACAGCTTCGATCGCCGCCTGCTGATTCATCCGAAACGAATCGTAGCCGAATTGATTTTTGAGAATTTCCCTTGCCCGTGTGATGCTCATTGTCTTTTTTGCCCGCGAATAAAAGCGAATTTGCGCGAATTATTTAAGTTCTTTATGCGCATTTATTCGCGTTTATTCGCGGGCTTCCATTCATTAATTTACAAAGCGGTATTTGTCGGTCAATCCGCTTCGTCCCCTTTTTTGAGAAATGTTGTAAGTTCTTTTATATTAAACGGCTTTTCGCTCGTTTTCAATGTGTTCATCGTGTCCAAAATATAGGTTCGGTAAGATTTTTGGTTTTCCGAACTATCGGGCGAAGCGTTGATGCCGACGACATCTTTGCCGATCAGCGTTGTCAGAAATAGCTGGTGCGAATACGGCGATTCACGCTCTTTCGGCATCGGAAACGACCAAAACATCGCCTTGCGGTTTTGGCTGATCTCAAGAAATTCGGAAGTTACGGAAAGTTTTGTTTTCATCATATCGCCCAAATAATCGCTTTCCCAAACTTTGTGCGCCTCTAAAAACTGTTCGGGCGTCGGGTCGGTTTTTGATGATTCTTTTGGTTTCCAATAATTTTCATTTAAAACCGTGACGACTTGAATTAATCTGCCGTCCATCATAAAAGTCGGATGATCGGATTTCAGCGGTTTAAATTTCTCGCCTTTGAATTCAAGCGAAAATGAAATCTTTTCGCGATTTTGAACGATCAAATAACCGTCGCCGGTCGAAATGATAAACGTCCCTAATTTTTCCTGAGCAAAAACGTTCAAACCTAAAATCGTTATGAACAATGCCAAAACCAAAGGTCGCGTAAACTTTTTATAAATCATAATCCCTCCGTTTTTTTTTTTGCAATTTTAGACTGCTTCCCGAACCTTTTCGGCAATTTTCGGCAAAATCTTTCGCGGAACTTGAATTGCGCCGGCGATGTGCCGCGCTTCGGTGAAATGTCCGACGACGTAAACACCCGCGACGTTTGTTTCAAAGGTTTCCTCGTCGTAAAGCGGAACTTCGCCGTATTTTGATTTGTGCGTTCCGACACCGAGATTTTTCAGCAGTCCGAGTTCCGCGTCCGCGCCGATCAAAATAAATACGACATCGTTCGGAAAGGTTTCGATCCGCCCGTCTTCATTTTCAAGGACGATCTCTTTTTCGCGGATCTCGACGACGCGGTTTAAGAAATAGACGTTCAGACATTCTTTCGAGAGTTCGGCTTCGAGCGGCTGTTTGACCCAATATTTGATACAGCCCTGTTTCGGGTCGTTGTTTTCCCAATCGGCGCGAAAGATCGCTAGAATCGCGTTCGCGCCTTCCTGCGCGAGAAAAAGTGCGGCTTCGCCCGCCGAATTTCCGCCGCCGATGACCATCGCGTTTTTCTTGACATACGGATAAGTTTCGCGAAAAAGATGATGCACTTTCGGCAAATCTTCGCCCAGAACGTTTAATTTCCGCAAATATTCCATCGCGCCGATCGCAAAAAGGACGGCTTTCGATTCATAAATGTCCTTGTCGGTCGTCACCCGGAAATGATTTTCGCCCAATTTTTCGACGTTAGTCACTTCTTCTTCGGTTTGGACATTGAGGTTGTTTTCCAAAACGAACCGCACATAATAAGACAGTAATTCTTCGCGCGTCGGTTTTTCACGCGCCGGTTTGAGCGTGCCTTCGACGAGTTCGAGCTCATTAACGGTCGAAAAAACCGCCAACCCGACCGGATATTTATAAATGGTCGTGCCGATCAGATATTTCTCGATGACCAGATAATCAAGCCCGAGTTTGTTTGCTTCCCAAGCCGCCGAAATTCCCGCCGGACCTGCACCAATAATCAATAAATCTTTCATAATGGAAAATGGAAAATGGAAAATGGAAAATTATATAAAGCAATTTGTGCGTCCATTATCCAATATTCAATTTATGTTATATTTTTTGCTGTTTTAATTGATGCCGTTAATATTTTTTGTAATTCCTGGCAATCTGTCATTAAAGATTCCGCTTGTTTTTCCGTGATATACTCTGCATCACGCAAAAGGTTTAACCAATATTCTGTTTCAAAAGATTCTTTGTGTGAAATAGAAAGTTTATGAACAAAATCTGACTTCGATTGCGCTTGATTTCCTTCCGCGATATTTGCGCCAATCGAAGTTCCCGAACGCAAAATCTGTTTCGACAAAACAAATTCTTTTTTTTTCTCACTCAAATGCCTATAAAGTTTAACAATCCGTAAAGCAAATTTGTAGGATTTATCCTTCAAAGGATTTTCTTTATTTTCCATTTTCCACTATCCATTTTCCATTTTCTTTAATACTTCGGTAAATTTCTCGATCTGCAATTTAGTGTTTTCAAGCTCGCGTTTCGATTCGAGATATTTTTCCCATTCGTTCGTCATTGTTAATGCTTTAACGGTATCTTCGTCCAAAACGTGCGCCATCAGGACGAGCAGATCGCCGAGCGCTTCGTTCGATTGAAGCAGCGATTGGATGATCGTGTAAGCAAGTTTTGCGTTCGGCAGATCAATGTCTAAATCGTGCGTGTCTATTTGTGAAACATTCATAATATTTTCTGACATTTTAATGGATTTACTCAAAAAATGGTAAATTTTTCACCCGCGCCGAAAAATCACCGATTTTCAATTCAGTTCCTTCCGCCAGATAATCGTAGCGAACATAGGCGAGCGCGATCTGTTTTTCGAGCTTCGGCGAAAAAACGGCAGATGTGATTTTTCCGGCGTTCTTGCCTTCAAGTGATTTGAGTTCGTGACCGATAAACCCGGTCGCTACCGCTCCCGGTTCTGACAAACCTGATAAATCCGACAAGATCAAACCGGTCAATTGTTTGGCGATATGTCCGCGAAAATGGATGCGGGCGATGATTTCCTGTCCGATGTAACAGCCTTTGTTGTAGCTGATGATTTCAGGCAAACCGATTTCGGGCACGATCGTCGTTTCGTCCACGTCAACGCCGTAGAGCGGAATTCCCTGCTCGACGCGCAAAATTTCGTAAAGCACGTCGGAAATTTCAACCGCGTTTTGATTTACTAATTCGGTTTTGAATTCTTCCGCCGAATCTTTCGGAACAAACAAATCGCGACCGAATCGGCTTTCAAATTCGTGCGAATCATCATTTGTAATTTGTAATTTGTCATTCGTCATTCGGAAAAATGTAAAGTTTTCCGAATGGTCTTCGACAAAAAAATCGCCCGCAAAAGTAAAGCGAAAGAGATTTTGAAAAACCTTTTCGTGCGTCGCCGCTTCGGTTTCAAAAAGAAATTTTTCGCCCGTACGCAAAACGCGGACAACGGCGAGCAATCTGCCCTGCGCGTTCGGAAAAGCGGCAATAATTTGTGCATTTTCATCGAGTTTTGCGACATCGTTCGTGATCAAACCGTTTAAGAATTGGACAGCTTCCTTGCCCAAAACTTCGATCAAGCCGCGCTTTTGTTCGTAGAAACCGACACCACCGGTTCTGATTAAATTGTATTTTTCAAGGTCTTGGGAATTCATTTATAGTAATTCTCGTTCAAAAACTGATTCCAGAATTTTTCGAAATAACCGGCGATCGCCTTGCCGTCCATGACCATCACCGGGCGTTTCAGAAAAGTATATTCCGCGCTCATTAGATCGAGCATTTCGGCGGGCAAAACTTCGCGTTCGCCCAATTTCATTTCGCGGTATTTGACGGCGCGGCGCGAAAAAAGTTCTTCAGCGCCGCCGAGCATTTTCGCGAGTTTCTCGACCTCCGCGCGCGTCAGCGGTTCTTCCTTGATGTCGCGCAAATTGAACCCGCGAATACCGTGGCGTTCGATAAACCCTTTGGCTTTCTGACAGGTCGAACAACCCGGAAGCCAGTAAAATGTTACATTTTCCATAATTTAAGATCTTTCGTATTGACATTGAATCCCTTTGGTCGAGAGTTTTTCGAATTTTTCGCGCCTGACGTTTGCCTTCCACGCTTTGAGGATTTTATAAGTCTTTTTTTTCGGGTGAAATTCTGCTAAAACGATGGTGTCGAGATTGGCTTTGCCCTTGCTCGTGCAGGTCGAACTGTAAGAAAATAAAAACTCCTGATTTTTCTTCAGTTTATCAAATTCCAGCACGTCCTTGACGATCCACGAAGGAATGCCTTTCGTATCTCTGCCGGTAATTTTTTCGAGCCAGAGATATTCTTTACTGGCTTTGGAAAAACGCGAAACGCCGTAATTCTCGTTTGATAACAGCCCGCCGCCGAGATCCTTCGCGCCGTTCGGGAGAGTTTCGCCGTAAACTACGCCTTTGTGTTTGTAGCCGATAAAATCTTTCTTTTGCGCCGAGACATTCAACCCAAAGACCAAAAATGTGAGTAATAAAAATAAACCGTACTTCATAAAAATCTTGTTTTTCCCCTTGTTAATTTAACTTTTGCTTGAGCGCTTCGGCAATCGATCGAAAATCTTCGATTTGTTCGGGCATTCGCCGCCGCGAAGCAATTACCTGCGGACTCGGATGATAAAGCGGGATCAGAACGCGTCCGTTCCAGCTAAAAATCCGCGCCGCGTCTGCTTTTAACGTAATTTGATGATACTCAATCATTTTCAACGCTTCAAGCGCAACACTTCCTAAAGTCGCGATTATTTTCGGATTAATCAGATCGATCGTTGTTTTGAGGAATTCGGCGCAGTTTTTGATCTCTTTTTTCGACGGCTTGCGGTTCGCGCCCGAATCTTTGCGAGGTGAGCAAAGCACTGTGTTGGTAATAAATATTTGCTCGCGTTTCAATCCGATCGAATCGAGAAATATTTGAAAATTCGCGCCTGATTTATCGCCCGAAAAAGGTTTCCGCGTGCGGTCGGCGCCTTGTCTGCCCGGCGCTTCGGCAATAAAAAAGACCTTCGGATCGAGATTGCCGTTGAGCTCGCTGAGAACGGCGGTTTTGTCGCACATCGCTTCGCAAATCCGGCACGCCCGCGCTTTTTCGGCTAATTTCAAAAATCTTTTCAGCTTATCATCCTTCGTTTTGTTCATTTGACGATAATTCTAGTAGAATTAAAGTTAAATTTACACTCGAAACATTAAACCAAGGAATTTATGAATCAAATTACCGAACAATCAGTTTTAGATCAATTGAAAAATATCATTGATCCGGATCTAAAGAAAGACATCGTGACGCTCGATTTTGTCAAAGATCTCGTCATCAAAGAAGGCGTTGTGTCGTTTCGGATCGTCCTGACGACGCCGGCGTGTCCCGTCAAAGAAGCTTTTGAAACGGAGGCTAAACAACTCGTCGGCGCGATCGAAGGCGTCACCGATGTGAAAGTCGTGATGGACGCCGAAGTTCCGAAAGGTCGCGGCATCGCGGGCAATATGGCGCTCCCGAACGTGAAGAATATTATCGCCGTTTCATCGGGCAAGGGCGGCGTCGGGAAATCGACGGTTGCCGTTAATTTAGCGGTTTCGCTTGCGCTTGACGGCGCCAAGGTCGGTTTGATGGACGCCGACGTTTACGGTCCGAACGTGCCCTTGATGCTTGGCGTCGCCGACAAAGAGCCGCAGGCTTTCAACGGTCAGATCATCCCGATCGAAGCGCACGGCGTCAGGATGATCTCGATGGCACTGCTCGCGCCCGCCGACAAACCGATGATTTTGCGCGGTCCGATGCTCCACGGCATTGTCCGGCAATTCTTAACCGACGTTAATTGGGGCGAACTCGATTATTTGATCGTCGATATGCCGCCGGGAACAGGCGATGTTCAACTGAGTCTGGCGCAGCTTGTTCCGGTGCAGGGCGCGGTTTTGGTGACGACGCCGCAACAGGTTTCGATCGCCGACGTGCGGCGCGCGCTGAAGATGTTTGAAACGGTCGCCGTCCCAATCTTAGGCGTGATCGAAAATATGTCGTATTTCGTGCCGCCCGATATGCCTGAAAAACGCTACAACATTTTCGGGGAAGGCGGCGGACGCAAGCTGACCGAACAATACAACGTGCCTTTCCTTGGCGAAGTGCCGCTCGGAATGGAAGTCCGCGAAGCCGGCGACGCGGGCATTCCGGTCGTCATTTCAAATCCCGATTCGCCGCAATCGAAAGCCTTTCGCAAAACGGCGGAAGAAGTCGCGCGGCAGGTTTCGATCGAAGCGATGAAGCCCGAACTCGTGATCATGTCGCGGGCGAAATAAATCGATGTTCGAGGAAAAACGAGATAATTTTTTTTACCGGCTGACAGAATTTTTTGAACAAAATTTTGAGCCGAAAACATTATTAATTTTGTTTTTCGCAGGAGTTATCGGCAATTTGGTTTTATGGTTGGCGGTTCTTTTCGTTCCCGAAAGAATCGCCGACATTTTTACTTTTCTCAATGATCTGAGCGATAAGGTTTCGCATTATCTCGTAATTTTCCCGTTTTTTTTCAGTTTTCTGATGGCTTTTTCAGTTTGCAAATATCTTTTTCGAAAAAAAGATACGCCGATCGTCGCGGATCAAGAATTTTTAAACGGCTATTCCGCACATTTGGTTAAAGAAAATCTGCGCCGTGTTTTTCTGATTTCCTTTATAGTTGCCGGTTTTAATACGATTTTGATAGTTATTTCAACCTTTTGAATTCGTTAAAATCACAACAAAAATCTGATTTTTGTCGCGGGCAAAGTAAAAAGGCTGAAATATTATTTGGTCGAAAGTTTTGCCAATTCAACTTCGGTTTTTTGAAGGTTGTCCTGTGCTTCAGAAAGTATTGTTTTACTGGATTTTGATAGTTTGTTTTGCGATTGAAGATTTGTAAAAATTTCCAAGCCGCGTTTTTGAAAAGTTTGCGCCACACGCAAACTTGAAAGTTTTTGGTTATTTTTTCGTAACGCCGATTTATACAAAAATTCGCCGAAAACCGTGTAAAATTCTGCCAGCCGTGCTTTTTGACCATCGTCATTGGGGTTTGATTGCACCAATTCTTCCATCTTTTGAATTGATTTTCGATAATATTCGCCGGCTTCAACATATTTTTCGAGGAGTTGTAAAATGTCGCCCATCCGCCGAAAAGTTCGCGCGACCGCATATTTTGCAAACGAGTTTTTCGGATCTTCCGCGACGACTTTTTCCTGGATCGCCAATGCTTTTTGGCAGTTTTCCCGCGCTTCTTTGTAATTGCCTAAATTCGTTAGGGCAGAAGCGATCGAGTTGTATGTAAAGGCGGAATCGAGTTTATACTGCACATTATTCGGATTGGAGGCAGCATTTTCGAGATCAATATCGATCGCTTTTCGATAAAGCTCCAACGCCGAACCGGAATCCGATTTTTGCTCAAAAACTCCGCCGATCGTTTTATAGTTCAAGGCGACGCGGCGCAGGCGGGCAGTGCGTTTTTCCGCGTTGTCATCAACCTGACCGAGATTTTCGTAAATTTCCCCGGCGCGGCGATAAGTGGCAATCGCCTCGTCATAATCGCCTTTGCTGCGGATCGCCGCCGCCAGAAAATATAATGCGTTTGCCAAATCCGTCCGGGTCGCGGTGTTTTGCGGATCTTTTTCGACGAGTTCGGATAAAATTCCGACGGCTTTTCGGCAAAAATCTTCCTGACTTTGCAAATCCGCCGTTTTGTCTCCGATGTTCGCATAAAGATTGGCTAATATCCGGCGGTCGCCGTCGTTTTCAGGAAACATCGAAACGAGATTTTCCTGAATCGCCATTGCTTTGCGGTAATTTTCCAGAGCCGCGCCGGTTTCGCCCGTATTTCCGCCCTCGGCAATCCCGCTCTGAATTTCCGCGACTTTCTGATAAGCAAGCACAAGTTCACGTTTTAGCTCGGGGGAATCGTCGCTGTTCTGAGCTAAATTATCGAGATATTCGAGCGCGTCGGTGACAAGTTTTTTTCGGGTTTCGGTGGCGCCCGGCAGATTTTTGATTCGTTCGTGATAATCAAAGAGAATAATGTTGGCAAGTTTGCGGACTTGATTAAAACGCTGCTCGGCGCGTTCACGTTCACGCCTTGCAACGATCGACTGCCAAGTTGTAATGACTGTTGCCAAAAGCAATGTTGCGACGATTACAAGACCTGCCAAAACTCCGACAAGATGACGTTTAACGAATTTGCCAAAACGATAGAAAACCGTATCAGCCGTCGCCGTGACGGGCAAACCGACAAGATGCCGGCGAATATCTTCCGAAAATTCCTGCACCGATTGATAACGTCTGGCGGGTTCTTTGCGTAAGGCTTTTAAGATGATATTGTCCAAATCTCCGCGCAGCGACTTTAGATTTTGGTTTTTGGATTTTGGATTTGTCTTGCTTTCGCCGTCCGTTGTCCGTTGACCTTCATTCGGATTGGTTTCGATTTCAGATTTTGAATTTTGAATTTTGAATTTTGAATCTGAAATAGCCGAAGGCTTGATCGGTTCTTCGGTCAAAATAAGTTGGGCGACTTTTTCGGGCAAACGGCTCTCGATTTTAAAGGGGCGCGCCCCGCTTAAAAGTTCATATAAAACCACGCCTAAACTATAAACATCGCTCGCCGTCGTGATCGGTAAACCCCGAATTTGTTCAGGGCTCGCGTATTCGGGCGTCATCAGGCGAAACATCGTCGCGGTGGCTTCGGTCGTTTCCTGCGACCAATCGGGATGAAGCAATTTGGCAATTCCGAAATCAAGCAGTTTCGGCGCGCCGTCGCCTGTCACGAGAATATTTGAAGGTTTGATGTCGCGGTGAACAATTAGATTTTGATGCGCGTAGGAAATTGCCGAACAAACTTTGCGAAAAAGCGCGAGGCGTTCTTCGATCGAATAATGGTGCGAATCGCAAAATTTTGTGATCGGCAAGCCTTCGATGTATTCCATTACGAGATACGGCAAACCGTCGGCGGTCGAACCGCCGTCAAGCAAACTTGCGATATTCGGATTTTCAAGCCCGGCGAGAATTTTGCGTTCCATCACAAAACGCTTAAGCACGGCGGTCGTATCCATTCCGCGTTTGATCAACTTGATCGCGACTTTTTTGTCAAAAGATTCGTCCGTCTTGGCGGCAAGATAAACCGTTCCCATTCCGCCGTGTCCGATCTCTTTCAAAATTTTGTAATCGTCAATTTGTTTGCCGACATAAAAATCCGCTTCGTTTTCATCGATCAATCCGACATCAAAAAATGCCGATTCAACGATAAAATCGCTGGCATTGTCGTGAGATTTGATCAGTTTTTGAACTTCCCGACAAATATTTTCGGCGCATTTTTCCAAAAATGGCGCTCGCTCATCTTCGGGCAAATCAATTGCCGTGTTGAAAGTTTCTTTAATTTGCTGCCATTCGGTCGAATTCATATTTTGACCTGAACATTACGCGCAAAATCGCTAAAAATCGGCTCAAAATTTATTTATTGCTGACTTTGTCATAAAGCCACGCCCGTGCAAAAGTCCATTCGCGCTTGACGGTTGAGGTCGAGATCTTCAAGACTTCCGCCGTTTCTTCGATCGTCAAACCGCCAAAATATCGAAGTTCGATGATTTTCGCTTGTTTCTCGTCCAACTGCTCCAATTCGCGCAAAGCCAAATCAAGTTCGATTAAATTTTCGTTTACATCAGTTGAAATTTCGCCGACATCTTCAAGAAAAACCTTCTCGCCGCTGCCGCGTTTTTCGGCTGTGTGCCGCCGCGCATTATCAAGCAGAATCCGCCGCATCGCGGTTGCCGAAAGCGCAAAAAATTGGGCGCGGTTTTGAAAATTTACGGAATGTTGGTCAATCAATTTCAAGTAGGCTTCGTGGACAAGCGCAGTTGTTTGCAAGGTCAGATCGGTCCGTTCGCCTTTTAAATAACTATGTGCAAGGCGTCGCAATTCCTGATAGACCAGCGGCAGAAGTTCGTCCAACACTTTGCGGTTGCCGTTTGTGTAATCTTCCAGCAATTTGGTAATTTCGCTCATTGAAAAAATGTTTGAGCTAATTCTACTTCATTTTGCGCCACATGGATAGAAAAAAATTTAGTGCGCTTTGTGGTGTGAAAAAGCATTTATTATCAAATTATTGAGCCAATTCCGCTTTGTAATGAGCGAGCGGCGTTTCACATCATGTTGGCGAGTGGAAAGTAGTTTCCAGCTGTCTGTAAATTTTAAACCGCTTTGGAGAGCGGTCGT
>JBBQOA010000061.1:0-12380 GCA_038330465.1 Pyrinomonadales bacterium | reverse complement strand
CAAACCGACCGCCAAAGTCATCGAAGAAGCCGCCGACATCTACGGCTTTCTGATGAAAAACCTCGGAATTAATTAAAAAATACAGGAAAAAGCGAGAAAGGACGATTCAGTTTTGAAATTTATTTTGTGAAATATGAATTTTAAATAGCAAAATCGTCCCTTCTCGCTTTTTATTTATCTTTTTTAATAAATAAATGAAATGTTCGCAAAATTGCCGAAATCACGAAAGGTTTGTGATAAAATTAAATTATGAAAACAGCAGTATTCCGCCATTCTAACGGCGAAATTGAAAAGAAGCTTTTTGAAGGCACGCCTGTCTCCAGACGCTTTTCGTATAAAAAGGATGATCGCGGCAGCATCATTGGTCGCGTTTATTTTCAGATTGACCCGAATCAGGATCTCCAGGCAAAGGTCATCAATTACAGCGAGATCTCGGCGCCGGCGCGGCAATAAAATTTCTCGAACTATTTGCTTCGAGATGCCCCAGCTAAATATCTGAATCGGAATTGTCGCCGCGAGCCCTCCACATCAATGCCAGAATCACATCGGCGGACAAACCCAAAAACCATATAAATTACCCAAAACACTCCGCTTTTTATAGATTCTTGACGCTATTTTTTTACGCAGCGTGCGATTGACCGACGACCATTTCGCCGCGACCGCGTTTGGCAATAATACACTGACATAAACAGCCGAAAGGCACAAAAAACATAGCGCTCTTTGTGCCGTTGCAAATTCTTTGATTTAGAGTTAATTAATTAAATGAAGTTGCGAGTTTTGAAAATCATCTCTTTTGTTTGTTTCGAGAAGTGAATCGTGATAACTGTTGGCAATCGGCTTTTTAGAAAGTTTGATGGAAAGCAAAACCGTTTCGACAAGATCGTGGATATAAGGTTTTGTCAGATACGCGTTGGCTCCCGCATTTAGCCCCATTTGCTTATCGGTTTCGAAGGCGCTGGCGGAATAGAAAAGAATCGGCGTGTACGGAGCAAATTGACGCAAATCGCGGCACAGGTCGAAACCGCTTCCGTCCGGCAACCGGGAATCCAACATATACAAATCGAAATGTTCAGACTTTGCAAACTGCCACGCTTCGGCGAGCGTTTTGGCGACAATCACATCGATATTCGACATTCCGAGCAAAACTTTGACCATATAAAATGCGTCTTCGTTGTTTTCAACATAAAGCACGCGGGGATGTTTAGGCATATTCATAATATTATCCTCACGATTGTTTGAGAAACCGAAATAATTCCAAAATACCGTTGACCGCCTCTTTCCTGTGTTCGATTCAGATCGGTTCTGTAATGTTTTTTGAGCGTTCAATAAAATGCCGCCGCGCAGCTATCGTGATAAAAATAAGCTCGTCAAAATCGGTTGAATCAGAACGCCGGGCAGATCGCCAAATTTCGAGAAATATTTCTCTGACCGCTTGTTCCGCGTCAGCCGGTGAATCGGTCAAATTTCTTGCCATTGCCCAAATCAAATTTCCGTATCGATCCGCACAGGTGGTCGCCGCGGCTTGCTTATTTGTTGTAATCTTTTGAAAAATCGGTAAAGGTTCAACTTTTTGTTTTTGAATACCCGCACGAGCCATCAGTTTTCCTTCATTTGTTTTATCCGATCCACCGTTTGTATATCCAATATTTCCAACACGAATTAATAGCTAATAATTGCGCCGTTTGTTAGTTTCAGACAAACGGCTTCTTTCTGCCGGGTTTGTTAAAAAAGAAAGGATAGTAAGTAGGATTCCTATCCTTTCGAGTCCCCTGATTTTCAAAAGGTGTTTCACCAAAACGATTACATCAGAAAGCGGTGCCGAATCTGTATAATTTTGGGTGTGACACTAACTTACCCGTTATGTTATTTAAAGTGTATAAGATTAAACTTGTTTTGTAAGTTTGTTATCGCACACAAGAAAAAAAAACTTCTAATCTTTTATGTTGTTGCACAAAGCCGCTTATCAAGCTTTCCAAACATACCAAAAATGGTCAAAACCTTAATATATTGATATATTGAGGTTTACATCAATTTATTGGTCAGTTGATTTCTTTATCCATACTTAACGCTGAGCGTGGTTTTAGTTTTGTGCGATAACACACCAAACTGCTAATTATTTACAACATTGGGTTTTGTTTCCCGATCCGGCATCAATGGTTCCAAAAAAATACCACGGCTCAACAAATATCGAAATATCGCGATCCTGCTTTTTCGCGTAACTTTCTTTCCATTCGCTCATTAATTTATTTCAGTCGATATTAGTTTTTTTACGCTATGTGTGTTATCGCACATAATTGTTTTTTTTTTTTTGTTATTATTCATATAATCGTTTTTTACTCCGTAATCCGGACTTAATGGTTTTCGGAAAATGAATATGTCCGCAGATACAAAGCCTCACGAGGCGTTGAAAAACTACTTACTCGCTGCATTGACTGTCGAAGATTTCGAGCGCGTCGTAGGCAAATTAGATCTTGTTTTATTTAGACTCGGCGATGTTCTTTATGAATCCGGCGAGAGGATGGAGAATGTTTATTTTCCGACGACCGCGATCATTTCCCTGCTCTACATTATGCAAAATGGCGCAACTGCCGAAATCGGCGTCGTCGGCAACGACGGCGTTGTCGGCATCGCACTGTTTATGGGGGGCGAAACAATGACCAACCGCGCGGTCATCCAGAGTGCGGGCGAAGCGTTCAGAATGAAGGAAAAAGATTTGAAAGCCGAATTTGCCCGCGGCGGCAGATTTCAGGCATTACTGCTGCGCTACACGCAAGCCTTGATGACGCAAATTTCGCAAACCGCCGTCTGCAATCGGCTCCATACGATCGAACAGCAGTTCTGCCGTTGGCTGCTGCTTAGTCACGACCGTCTGAATAGCGATAAATTGGTGATGACGCACGATTTGATCTCGAATATGCTCGGCGTCCGGCGTGAAGGAATCACGCTGGCGGCAAAAAAACTCGCGGCGCAGCATTTGATTGAAAACAATCGGGGAACGATCACCGTGATCGATCGGCAGGGTTTGGAAGATGCCGCTTGCGAATGTTATGCAGTTGTCAATGAAGAATATAATCGTCTGCTCGGCAGAGGCATTTCCAGAACTTTTCACTAAAAAAAGACCGCCGGTTTTTCTTTTTGAAAACCGGCGGTCTGAAATTCTGAGCTCCCTCAAACCTTAGTATTGCTCAATATTCAAAATAGTCTGCAAGATATTGCCCAAGATATTCAATGAGCCATTGTTGTTCGTCCCATATTCATAACGGCTGTTGAATCCATCTTCGTAACCGCGCTGAAAACCTTGCCGGAAGTAGTATTGATACTGGCTCGAATTAACATAACTTTGATAGCCGTAATTTCCTCTATTGTAAACTGAATTATTGTTATAGTTGCTCGAGCGGCGACTGTAACGGTCATTTCGTCCGGCGCGATAACCTTCCTGATAACCGGCATTGACAGCCTGTCTGAGCAGGTTGGCACCGCGATTGTCGGTTTGGTAATAATTGCCGTCGCGCAAAACGCGATAGCGATTGGTTTTTACCGGAACATTGCGCGACGGCATATTCCGAATGCGCGTTTGTTCACGCCGTTGATCGGATCTGATCCGCCGGTCTTCGGCTTTAAACTGTCGGTCGCGCTCTTTTCGTTGTTGTTTATCAATTTTTTGTTGCTGACGTCGATCTTGATTGTTTCTTTGTGCATCGACGATTTGGCTCGTTCCGAATAAAACTGCTAAACCTAGTCCTGATACGGCGATTGTTCTTTTTAATGTATTTAATTTCATAATATATCCCCTTAATCTTTCATTTATCATTGAGGGCGGTCAACAAAATTTTGCCGACCTTTCAAAATTCAAATTTTGTTCAATGATATTGCATACATTAAACTTACCGCTTAGAAAAACGCTTGTCTGTGCGCTCCCACGCATATCGGATCTGTGAATTGTGCGCAGACACACACAGCAACAGCGATTTTCTGATAAGATTGTCACTATCGGATTTATTATTCAGATAGATTTTACTGTTCCGGTAAAAAAATTATGTCTGTCGCCAAACATACAGATAATGCTCGAATGAATCATTTGCTCGCCGCGCTGCCGGACGATGAATTTGCCCGTTTAAAACCTAATTTAGAGCGGATTTCGCTGCCGCTCGGCAAAGTCATCTACGAATCGGGCGAACAGCTTGAATATATCTATTTTCCGACGACCGCGATCATTTCCCTGCTCTACATTATGGAAAACGGCGCGACCGCCGAGATCGGCATGGCAGGCAACGACGGACTCGTCGGTGTCGCGCTTTATATGGGCGGCAGCACGACGCCAAGCCGCGCCGTCGTTCAAAGCGCGGGCAATGCATTCCGGCTGCGTTCAAAAGCCTTAAAATTTGAGTTTGGGCTGAACGGCGTGTTTCAAAATATATTACTGCGCTACACGCAAGCGCTGATGACGCAGATCTCACAAACCGCCGTCTGCAACCGTCTCCATTCGGTCGAGCAGCAGCTCTGCCGCTGGCTGCTCATCAATTACGACCTTCTGCAATCGAATAAACTCATTATGACGCACGATCTGATCGCCAATATGCTCGGGGTGCGCCGCGAAGGCGTTTCGATCGCCGCCGGACATCTGCAAAAAAAAGGGTTGATCCAATATGTGCGCGGCACAATCACGATGCTTAATCATCAGGGTTTGGAAACCGCCGCTTGTGAATGTTACGAGGTCGTCAAAGACGAATACGACCGATTGCTTGGCAAATACATCTCCAAAAATCGCCGTCCGGAAAACTAATTTGCCTAATTTAAACCACCCGACAAACATCAATCGATCTAAAACTTGGAGTCAGGGCATCCCTGCCGTCGTTTATTGAATAAAAACCTCGGTCAAAAAATGTCCCGCGCCGATTTAATTCAGTTTTATTTACACATTTTTTAAAGTGCTGAAAATATACTTTTTATATGTGCGCGTTCACACGGTTAACCGCTCTTTTTGAGTACATTCTATTAGTAAGGCTTTAAATATTCTATCGTCTGTAAATAAATCCGGAATAATTGCGAACCGTCAAGCAAACAATCCGCCGGCTAAATAAGGAAATTCCATGAATGAAACAATTGTATCAAAAATGCCGATCGAGAATCGGATACTCTCCGCTTTATCTGCCAATACCTACCGCCAAATGCTTCCGAAAATGAAACGGATTGCTCTGATCTTCGCCGAAGACATCTATCAGCCCGACGAGATTATTCGCGATGTATATTTTCCCGAAAGCGGAATTATTTCGCTGCTTTCCGCGGTCGAACCGGATTCGATGCTCGAAGTCGGCATCGTCGGCAGTGAAGGGATGATCGGACTGCCCGCCTTTCTCGGTGCCAAGACTTCGAATACCCGCGCCCTTGTTCAGGGCGCCGGTTTCGCTTTAAAGATGACGACGGAAGATTTTCTTGCCGAATGCCGCCGCAATGATGAATTGCCGCGTCTTTTACAGCGCTTTACACATTCGCTGATGACGCAAATCGCGCAATCGGCGGCGTGCAACCGCTTTCATCCGATCGAAGCGCGTCTTGCCCGCTGGCTTTTGATGACGCACGATCGAATGCGGTCGGACGAATTTCAGATCACGCAGGAATTTCTCTCGAATATGCTCGGCGTCCGCCGCGAAGCCGTCAACAAGTCCGCGATGCTGTTCCAACAACAAAAATTGATCAGTTACAGCCGCGGCAACCTGACGATTCTCGATCGTAAAGCCTTGGAAGAACACGCTTGCACTTGCTATCGGATCATCAAAGATGAATACGAAAGTTTTCTCAATTAATTCGCCGCCGCAAAACATTTCCCGAACACGCCGTGAGCGCGGACAATATTGTCCGCGCTCACGTTTTTTTTCTTGACACAGACTTCGTAAGTAAAGTAAAACAGATAACGAAACGTAAAATTTACCGATTGGTAACAATTCCAAGTTATGAAATTCGGACTCCTGTTTCTCAGCGTTTTGTTCTATATCTTTAACACGACGGTTTTATCTTCCGCCCAATACTTAAAGTCTGCTGCAAACCGCTTTAATCTTCAAATCCCAATCAAACTGCGAGGAAAAAATCTATGATGCTCAATTCTATGGATGAAGAGATCAATCCGGCATATCACCCATATAAAACTTACGCGACCGAACAAATGCTGATTCAATTTATGACCGATTGGGGCAATCTGTCAGGAATGCGCAATACGGCACGACTCGCCGAGCTGCTTCCCGACGATCTCGTGCTGACAATGGCGGACGGCGCGTTTCTGACAAAAATACAATATCTCGACGGCTTCAAAGAGATTTCCGCCGATTTCACGATCAACGATTTCGACCAACACGCGTTCGTCCACCACGAAACGGCAATCGTCACGGCGCGTTACAAAATTAACAATGGTCTCAGCGACGCGATATTGCGCTATACTGCGACCTTCATCAAACGCGAAGGAAGCTGGCAGCCGATCGCTTTTCACAGTTGTCATTTGGCGATTGGAAATCATTGAGTTGATTCTTTGAGACAACCAACGATTGCCCGGACCTTGATCTAACCTAATCTTTGCGGCTTGGCAGAAGTGTTTTAAAGAGTTCTTACACGAAATCAACGTTTCTTTGATTGCTCGAATTACGCGACATTTCCGCATAATCGCGGCGGTCCATCTTCCAGACCAACATTTCACCTTCTTCGTCGTCGCGGCTCGTGCCGGTTTGACGCATTCCGAAGCGTTCGAGAACCTTCATCGAAGGAATGTTGTCGATCCGCGTTTGCGCGAGAATGGCGGTCACATCCGGATTTGAAAATCCGTATTCGAGCAAAGCTTCGACCATTTCCGACGCGAAACCTTGCCGGCGATATTCGGGAATGACCGAATATCCGATCTCGATCTTGCCGTTTTCGTCAGGCTTGCCCTTAAAACCGACGCCCGCGATGAGCGTATTATCAATGCGGTGCAGCGCCCAGAAACTGAGCCAACCGACGAGTGTTTCGTCTTGTTTGACGAGATCGTAAAACCACGGAAGGGCATCTTCGGATTCGGGAAACGAGAGCGGAACGGTCACGGCGAGATGTTCGGCAAGCAATTGTTTGCTCTGCATAACAAGCTCAAAATGTTTTAATTCGGTCGCAAAAAGAGTCAGTCTTTCGGTTTCGATTTTCATTAGTGTTAAATCGAAACTAACGTATTAGAAGATAAATGGAAAGCCGCCGCCGTGGAATTGAGACGAGCTGGCGAGTTGGCGAAGAAACGGCGGGATTTTGTGATGAAGTTTTTATTTGAAATTGAACTTTTTCCGGCTTGATTACAAAATCTTCTCTTGTCAATTCCCGGTATGGAATGTGCAGAAATCTTTCGGTTCTTCGCCTTGTTTGAAAACTTCTGCTTCTTTGGTCGGACAATTGACGGTCGCCCGCATTCCTGAGATCGGACAGATCATGACGGTGATGCGCGCGTCGAGATTTTTATCGGTTTTGGTATTGCTCGGCAGCGGCGTTTCGCCGGGTTTATTTTGTTCCTGCCAGGTGCTGTCGAGCGGCGTCGGCGTCGGCGTCGGTTTGTCGCTCTGGTCTTCTAAGGTTTGATCATCGGTCGGCAGCAAAACCTTGGTCGGCACGGTTCCCGCGACGAAAAGTTCGACGCGGCGGAATTCCGCCGGAACATCCGTCACATAAATTTCTTTCGGCGCTTCAGTTTCGGCGGCGGCGGTCGGCGTTTTGGTATTCGTGTTCGAATTTGAATTCTTTTTGACGGTGACTTGCTGCGCTTTGACCGAATCGGCTTCTTCGTCGGAAAGTTCGCGGATCAGTTTGCCGTTGCGTGTGTCGATCTCGGCTTTGCGAATGCTCGCCGGAGCTTGCCAATCGCCGTTCCATTCGGGATGCAGAGCGAGCGCTTCCTTCATAAAATCCGCCCAGATCGGCATCGCCGAATCCGCACCTTTCATCCCGAGATCGTCGTTATCATCAAACCCGACGTAAACGACGACGACCAGTTCGGGCGTAAAACCGGCAAACCAACCGTCGCGCGAAGTGCCCGTTTTGCCCGCAAAGGCGGTCTTTCCGGCGACATTCCGAAAGCCCCAGTTCTGCGCCTGCGCGGCGGTTCCGTGATTGATGACGTCCTTCATCATATCGTCCAAAATGTAGGCGACATCGGGACGCAAGACGTTTTTCTTTTCGGTTTTCGGTTCGGTGACGGTCTTGCCGTCGCCGGTCGTGATACGGCTGATCGCGACCGGCGAAACCTTGTCGCCGAGATTCGGAAAGATCGTGTAGGCGGTCGCCATTTGCAAAGGCGTTACCTCGGCGGTGCCGAGCGCCATCGACGGATAAGCTTTTTCGACTTTTGGCAAACCGGCTTTGGCAGCGAGATTCATCACCTTCCCGATGTTGAGTTCCATTCCGATGTCAACCGTGATCGTATTTTTGCTTTTGACGAGCGCGTCACGCAAAGTCAGTTCCTTGTTTGAGAAAGAATCGCCGTAATTGTTCGGCGCGTATTCTTCGTTGCCGTATGTAAAGACTTTTTTCTCGTCCTTGAAGATCGTCGCCGTTGTCAAAACACGCGCCGTCGAATCGTAGGCGGTGTTGATCGCCGTTGCGTAAACAAACGGCTTGAAGACCGAACCGGGCTGCCGCTGGGCGCTCGTCGCGCGGTTGAATTGGTTTTCGAGATAATTGCGTCCGCCGACCATCGCGACGATCTCGCCGGTTTTCGGACGGATCGCGACGAGCGCGGCGTTGAGATTTCCCTTCTGCTTTTTCGGGAAGTTTTTATCGAGTTTGTCGAGACGGCTCGCAACGATCTCGTAAGCTCTTTTTTGCAGATCGGGATCGATCGTCGTGTAAACGCGCAGATGCTGAACGGCTTCCGGATCGGTCACGATCTTCGGTAATTCATCGATCGCATACTGCGAAAAATACGGCATTCCCTGAAGATCTTTGGTTGCGGAGATTTGTTTCAGTTCGAGTTTTGTCTGTCTTGACTCGGAATTCTGCGTTTGCGAAATTTCACCGGCTTCGAGCATCGAATCGAGCACCTGATTGCGCCGTTCGGTCACCCGTTCGAGATTTTTATACGGATTATAACGATTCGGGCTGCGAATGATTCCCGCCACAAAGGCGGCTTCCGATAAACTTAATTGCGAAACGTCCTTGCCGAAATAGACGTTTGCCGCTTCGCCGACACCGTAGATCGAGATGCCGTTTTGCTGTCCGAGATAAATTTGATTGGCGTAAAGCGTGAAGATCTCTTCTTTTGAAAGCCGCGTTTCGAGGATCATCGACATATAGGCTTCGGTCGCCTTACGCGTCAAGGTCTGTTCATTGGTGAGTAGAAGATTCTTGACGAGCTGCTGCGTGATCGACGAACCGCCCTGCCGCGCGATCGGCGAATTATCGTCTTCTTTTTCATAGCGCCGCCAGAGCGCCCGCGCAATTCCGCGAAAATTGACGCCGTAATGCTCGAAAAAGGCGCGGTCTTCGGTAACCGTGATCGCCTTGACGAGATGTTTCGGTAAATCGTTGAATGTCACGACCTTGCGCCGGCTGTTCGCTTCGTCGGCAATTGAACTGAGAATTTTCGGTTCGAGTTTGGTTTGCTCGACATCCTTGTTAGCGTCTTTATCGGTGATCGAATCGACCGCTTTGCCGTCTTTGCGAAATTTGACCGTCAATGACGGATAAACCTTTGCATTATCGATCGTACCGGTCATTCCGGGCTCGATCTCGACCTGATTGGCGCTTGCCTGATAACGCGAACGCGAAGCGTCCGCCTGATTGTTTTTTTCGATATAACCCGCCGATTTAAGATACGTGACCAATGCGTCCGGCGACAGTTCTTCGCCGTCCTTTAATATTTTCGGCGCCGAATAAATTCCCGCGCTCGGCGTGTAAACTTCGCCGCTGAGGAGTTTATGGTCGATAATATCCGAATATTCGAACCAGAAATACGTCGCGGTTAAAAATGTCGCCAAAACGACCAAGAGCGCCACCGAAATCGTGTAGCCGTTAAAGATCAGCCGAAAGATTCGTTTATAGAGCCGCGGTTTCGGAGCCTTGAACGATTTGATCGGATGTTTCGTCCGCCAATATTTCGGCGGTTTCATCGGTTTTCGGCTTTTACCTTTTATCTGATTTGGCATTTTCGGCTAGTTGTATAAGAATTAGTGAGAAAATCGGGGTTGACGGTTGCCCGATTAAAGTTTATAAGTTTTTTGGGCTTGATGTCTAGTCTTTTTAGACTCAATTCCCAAGTCTCAATTCCCAAGTTATGATCGAAGGGATGTGGCATAAACTTAACCGCACCGGAAAATTCAGATAATCTTATATCAAAGATTCAACGATTCGAAGATCCGGAGGCTTGGAAAATTGTCCGAGAAATTACGAAAGAGATTTATCGAATTTCTAAAGCGGAAGAAAATATAAGACTTGAGACCAAAGACTTGAGACTTACACCAAACAAATGAATTTATTTCAAACGCTCTCGAAAATCACGCGCCGCCGATTGATCAATGCCACCTTGACCATTTTAGGCATCATTATTTTCGGCGCGGCGACCTTTCATTTTTTTGAAGGCTGGGCGTGGCTTGAAAGTTTTTATATGGCGACCGAAACCGTGACGACCGTCGGCTACGGCGACATCACACCGAAAACGACCGGCGGACGCGTCTTTGCGATATTTTTTATGCTGCTCGGCGGTGGCACCGTGCTTTTCGCCGTGACGACTCTGATTCAATCGGTCATTCAATCGGAAATTATCGAAGCGCTCGATGTTCGGCGCAAAACAAAAGAAATGGAAAAACTGCAAGATCATTATATCGTGTGCGGCGCCGGACGCGTCGGACGCCGGATCATCCGCAATCTGCAAAAGGAAAAACTTCCCTTTGTGATCATCGAACGCGACGCGAAACGGGTCGCCGAATTCGAGGAAGAAAATCTGCCGATTCTGCTGGTTGACGCGACGATGGAAGAAAATCTGATTGCGGCGGGCGTCCAACGCGCAAAGGGTTTGGCAACCTGTCTCGCGGACGACGCGGCAAATGTTTATGTCGTGCTGACCGCGCGCGGACTAAACGAAGATATGCACATCGTCGCCCGCGCCGTCGAAGAACAAGCCGAGCCGAAACTGATCCGCGCCGGTGCCAAACGCGTCGTCGCGCCGACGATCATCGGCAGTCAATCAATGGCGCGCGCCCTTTTAAAACCCGCGATCGCCGATTTTATGGATTCGATCGTCGCCGAATCGCTCGATCTGGTTTTTGAAGAAGTCGCGATCGATCTGCATTCGCCGTATTTGAATAAAAAACTCTGTGAAGCGAACATCAGCCGCGAATTGAGTTTGATCGTGATTGCGATCCGGCGCAAAAATGGCGAACTTTTCTTTCACCCGACCGGCGAATCGCAAATCAAAGAAGGCGATTTACTGATTGTCATCGGAAAAGCCGATTCGGTGCAGAAATTGGTCGAAGCCAATAAATAATATCGACCTTCGACCTTTGATTTTTGACCTTTGATGGTTGAATGTTTTCAAAGGTCAAAGTTCTAAGCTCAAAGGTCTTTTTTATGAAAGTTCTCGTTACAGGCGGCAGCGGTTTTCCGGGATCGCACGTCCGCCGATATTTCGATGCCGAAACCAAAGCTGACAAATAGGTTTAATCAACATCAGAAATCCGTAATCTTGAAATATTTTCTAATTCCTTTCTTTAATTATGTTGCGGTAATTTTTTAACCGTATAAAAGATTATTCCGCAGAACTTAGCCTGAAAAACTTCGGTTAAATATCAACTTTTCTTTTCTGAAGCGACAAATATAATTATTTTACTTACTACTCGTCTTTTTGACGTTTTTCTAAACACTGTCTTGGTAGCAGTGAAACGGAAACTGACATCCAATTACAAACACTACTTTAAAAATTTGACTATCGGGTCTTCAATCTACTCAGTGTTACTGAATTGCTTTCAGCGTTTTGAACAGGATTTCCCTTTTTCCCTGAATCATTGCTTGACGAAAGGCATTGGCTTTTCATCGGTTTTAAATTCAGTTTGTTCAATAAATTAAGGAGAAATTAATATGTTTGGATTAAAACGGTTGTGCGAGGTGATTGGGCTGCTTTTGGTTTTAGTAGGTTTCGGTTACGCGCAAACGTCCGCGATGCTTTGGAATGCGGGACCGAATTTACAGTTTCCGCGTGACAGCGGCGCGGCGGTGCGAACGGCAAACGGGAATATTTATATTTTGGGCGGCAATACGACGATTCCGACGAGCGTCGAAACACTTCCATTTAACGGAAATGCGTGGACGAACGCGACTTCGCTACCGACGGCGCGAATCGCTCCGGGCGCGTCGGTTTTCGATTCGACGGGCGCGACCATCGCAGT
>JBBQOA010000060.1:0-12463 GCA_038330465.1 Pyrinomonadales bacterium | reverse complement strand
GATTTTGAGCAAACTGCCAGACTCGCGCCCGCCGATTATCGCTACTGGCTCGAACTCGGACGCGCTTACGAGCAAGCCGAAAACTACGAGAGCGCCGAAAAAGCTTTTCAACGAGCCATTTTTCTCGCACCGAATTACAGCAATGTGCACTGGCAGACCGGCAATTATTATCTCCGGAAGAATCGGGAACAGGAAGCCTTTGCCGAGCTCGAAAAATCGGCTGAATCGAGCGCGATCTATCGTGAACAGGTTTTTTCGATCATTTGGGAATATTACGACAAAGACACCGCAAAACTTGAATCATTAGGAAAAGACAAATCGGATGTGCGTGCCGGTCTTGCCAAGTTTTACGCGGCGAAAGAGCTTCCCGTTGACAGCTTGCGAATTTGGAACACGCTTTCGGAAGCGGACAAACTGCGCAATCAGGATGTTGCGAGGCTGATCGCGCAGGCACTCTACGACAAACGTTTTTATCGATCATCCGTCGAATTTGTCCGGCAGCTCGGAATCGAACCGCTGGCGCAGCCCGAAATCGTTCAGAACGGCGGTTTTGAATCGCCGATCTCGGTCGATGCAAAGGAAGTTTTTTTTGGTTGGAAAATTTCAAAGAAAGAAAAGATCGACATCAATACCGACCCGACCAAGAAAAAAGAAGGCAATAAAAGTTTGCGCGTGACGCTGAATGGCTTTGCCGGAATCGAAATAAAAAATATCCTGCAAATTGTCGCCACCGAACCGAATAAAAAATATCGTTTGAGTTTTTGGCTGAAAACCGAAAATTTGAAAAGCGCGGGAACACCGACGCTTGAGATCGTTAATGCGACGGACGAGAAAATTATTACGCCCGGCGCGGCTTTTCCGAACGGCACGACCGATTGGTCGCTCGTCACGCTGGATTTTACGACGCCCGACAAATCAGAAGCGATTGTGCTTCGTTTTGACCGCGCTTATTGCGGCGATGATTGTCCGATTGTCGGGACATTTTGGGTTGATGATTTTAAGCTGGAAGCTAATTAGTTCCGAATTTCGAGTTTTAGGTTCCGGGTTCCAGGCTAAAAGTTGAAGATTGGAATCTTGAACCTTTTTGTAGAATGGGAAAAGACATCGAAAAAACCTTAACGAGTAAAATTATTTTTGGGCTGCTTGGCGTGTGCCTTGTTTTTACGGCTTTGGCGTATGGCACGGTGCATCAACCGACAATTGCGCTGTTTTATTTGATGACGATGGGATTGATCGTTTTGTGGGCGATCGATTCGTTTCAGACCGGAATGTTCAGATTTAACACAAGCCTTTTGCAGATTCCGCTGATCGGCACGGTTGTTTATGCGCTGATTCAGATAATTCCGTTCGGCGATCTGGCGGAAACGGGCGGCGTTTCGGGAATCGGTCGGACAATCTCGCTCGAACCTTTTTGGACGCAGATGTTTGCCCTTCATTTTCTCGCGCTGTTTTTTGTCTTCGCGGTTTCTCTGACCTATCTTGACGACGCCAAACGTCTCCGAAAAATTACGACATTGATCACGGTTTTCGGGTTCGCTTTTGCCTTTTTTGCGATCCTTCAAGCCGTTTTAAGTCCGACCAAAATTTACGGGATCTACGAAACGGAATTTGCCCAGCCGTTCGGCTCGTTTGTCAATCGACACAATTTCGCGGCTTATATGGAAATGACGATCGCCGTGCCACTCGGTCTGATCTTCGCGGGCGCGGTGCCTCGCGACAAACGTTTGATCTATTTGACGGCAATCGGTTTGATGGGCATTGCCCTGTTGCTGAGCGGTTCACGCGGCGGTTTGGTTTCGCTGCTGGCGGAGCTTGTTTTTATTTTGATTTTGACCAATAAAACGCGTGGCTCCGGTCAAATTGCTTTAAAGATCGGGCTTGCCGCCCTGCTGATTGCCGTGATTGCCGGCGGCGCAATTATGATCGGCGGCGAATCTTCGCTGACGCGTTTTGCCGAAACCGCTACCTCAAACGATATTTCGACCAATCGGACACATATTTGGCACGTCACGCTTGAAATAATTAAAAACAATTTGCCGTTCGGCGCGGGAATCGGTGCATTTGCCGCTGCTTATACACCTTACGATACAATGAACGGCATCGAACGGGTTGAACAGGCACACAACGATTATTTGCAGATCTTAGCCGATGCCGGAATCGTTGGATTGATTTTAGCCGGATTTTTTGTTTACGGACTTTTTCGCACCGGTTTGAAAAATATCAAAACCGACAATATTTTTCGGCGTGGCGTCGCGATCGGCGCATTGGCGGGCTGTTTTGCAATTCTGGTTCACAGTCTGTTTGATTTTGTTCTGCACACGACGGCGATCACGGTTTTATTTTTGATCTTGGCTTCACTGGTCGTTGTCAGCGGAAGAAGTTTTGCTGACGACGAACAAATCTATGAAAGACGCCGCAGCAAAAAGGCAAGCGTCACCTCGATTGAAGAAAAACGCGGCAAAATTAAAGAGTAAGAAGGTGAAAAAGTGAAAAAGTGAAAAAGTAATTGTCATTTCAGGACACAAACTTTTTCACTTTTTAGACTTGTGATTCAACCGTTTTTTCTTTTCGGCGCGGACTTAAAAGACTCAGAATATACCAAATAATTCCGTGAGAAACATACAAACCCGATAAGATCAGCAACATATATTTGGAATATTGCCAGATCAACATACCGAGAGCGACGATCAACAACACCGTATAGATATTGGTTTTGCCGGTTCCGACTGTTTTAAAACTCGTGAAGCGAAGCGTGCTGACCATCAAAAGTCCGAGAATACCGAGCAGGATGATGACCAGAATGCCGTAAAATTTTCCAAAATCGTCGCCGTATGAACTAAGCGGCATCGGCGCGAAATGGATGATCGAAGCCATCAAACCGGCAGCCGGTGGAATCGGTAAACCGACAAAATTTTTCTTGTCGATCTTTGGCGTGCCTTCCAGCAAAACGCGCGGACGCGTCGCTTGCAGATTAAATCGCGCAAGCCGAAACGCGCCACACATCAGATACATAAAAAGCAGAAAAACGCCCAAATAATGCGCCGAACTTTGTTCGTTAAAAACCGTCCCGATTCCCCAACTGTAAACCAGTGCGAGCGGCGCGATTCCGAAGGTTAAAACGTCGGCTAATGAATCAAGCTGAACGCCGATCTCGGTTGCCGTTCGTGTCATTCGGGCGACGCGTCCGTCAAGTGTATCGAAAAGAATTGCAAAACCGATAAAAAGTGCCGCGTAATTATAGTAAGAAGCCGCATTTTCAGGATTTGTAAAAACCGTCTGAAAGCCGCGGATCGAATAAAGCACAGCAAGAAAACCCATCAGGATATTCGCCGCCGTAAAAGCCGTCGGAAACAGATAAAGTCCTTTTTTTAAGCCTTTGTGGGGCGAATTTGTTTCTTCAGTTTCCATAGTTAATTTAGCCTGGCGATGATCGTTTCGCCGCCGACCACACGGTCGCCGATCCCAACTAAAACCTCAACATTATTCGGCATCAGCAAATCGGTGCGCGAACTGAATTTGATCAAGCCGAATTTTTCGCCAAGTTTCAAATTATCACCTGTTTTGCTCCAACAGACAATTCGACGGGCAACAATTCCGGCGATCTGGGTGCAAACGACCGTCATTTTTTCGCCTTCGATCGTCAATGAATTCCGTTCGTTCACCAAACTTGCCGAATTGCTCGTTGCCGGATTCTTTTTGCCTTTGATGTAATCAACTTTGGTGATCTTTCCGGCGATCGGGGCGCGATTGATATGAACATCGAACGGCGAAAGAAAAACGCTGACGAATTTGCCGTTTTCGTTTTCATCAACCCGCGTCACGCGTCCGTCAGCGGCGGAAACGATAATATTGTCGGCGGTCGGAATTTTCCGCGTGGGATCGCGAAAAAAATACGCCATAAAAACCGTCAGTAAAACAAATGCAATGATGCCGAAGACAAAAACAATTCCGCTCATCCAAAAATAAAGAAATGCGAAAACTGCGGCAATCATTAAAGTTGCCAAAACAAAAGGAATTCCTTCTTTGACCATAAAATATAGAGGGCAGACGTTAAATAATTAATTTCAGTAAAATAATCAAAGAAATCTAACATCTGAAATATCTATTGATTTTACGTTAATTAAACCAATTTGAAAAACAAAAAAGCCCGATGTTTTCGAACATCGGGCGAAAAGGAGGATTGTATGAAGAAACCTTCAGTTTCTTAACGGGTTATCTTTGGCGTAGCTGAAAGCACACCAAGCGGAGATTATATGAACTATCCAGCCGAGAGTGCCGGCTGATCCGATCCAAGAAATGCCGGTCAGCAGTAACCAAATAATTCCGATCACGATTCGACCGTTGTATATTTGACCAACTCCCGGCACTAAAAAACTTAATATTCCTGCTATCCAAGGTTCGCGCATAGTTTTGAAAATTCCCTCCAAATTCTCTTACGACGAAGAAATCGATTTGTTCCAAAAAATAATATTAAAGTTTTTTGACGTCAATAATTTTTCCGCGAAAAGTGCGAATCAGCTTTTTTACGATCGGATGTTTCTGTGCGTATTTGAATAATTCGGCTTCCGACGGGTTTTCCGGTAAGACGGGAAGTTCTTCCGTATCGTCATCCGTGTCATAGTTTGGAATTTCAAAGACGGGTTTGGATCTGGCGGGCGCAAATGCCGTCGCCGAACCATTTTGAATGTCGAAAGTGTCAGAAAAACCATCATCCGTTTGATCCGTCCCGATCAATTCTTCAATGATTATTGCCGCATTCTTGATCGGCAGAAGATTATCGCCGAGCAACGACAATTTATTGATATACGCCGCATCGAGCTTATCTTCATCGAAATGCTCAAGGTCTTCCGTAGAGATCGGCATCATTTTGACCGGCATCGACGCGATCAAATCAAAGGATCTTGAATACTGGATTTTTGAAGCGGGATCTTGTTCTTCGTCAAAGGTCGATTTTCGCCTAAACGGTATTTCTTGATCTTGTTTGATTTCCAGTTTATTTTCGTTTCCGAAATTGACGATCTCGGATTCTTCCCGGACTTGAAACGTGAAGTTTGAAATCTTTATTTCAGACGAAGGTTCGGCAATTGAATCGGGTTTCTTAATTTCGGGAATTTCATTCGCAATTTCTGAAACCGCTTCTGACAAATTGCTGTGACTCGAAACTTCCGGCTTGGCGCTTGCCGCTTCTTTCGTCGGAAACGGAACATCTTCGAGCGGAAAATCAACTTTCAGAGTTTTTTTTTCCGGCACAGGTTCGTTTCGGATATTTGGTTGACCCGCTAAATTACCATTTGAAAGCACATTTTCGAGTTTTGCGAGCCGCTCCAAGATCTTTTCGATCGGCGCGATGCGGCGCATTTCAATCAGTTTGACGAGACCGATTTCAAGAACAAAGCGCGATTGCGTTGCTTCGCGCAATTTTGATTCCGTCTCACTGAGCGAATTGAAAAAGCGGATCAAATCAGATTCCGAAAAATGCGCGGCGTATTTTTTCAGGTCGGTCGGGTTTAAGATCGCCGTTTCGAGTAAGTTCTCATTTTCGCCGGCAATTTTCGCGATCAGCAAATCGCGGAAAAAACTCAGTAGATCACGGCAAAAAGAGCGCAGATCGTGTCCGCGCGCGATCAGATCATCGACGACATTCAAGGCTTCCGAAGGTTTATTGTGGGCGATCGACGTGACAATTCTGACAAGCATTTCCGCGCTTGCCAGACCGAGCGCGTTGGCGACATCCGGCACTTCGATATGTTCGCCCGAAAAACTGATCACTTGATCGAAATTCGACTGAGCATCGCGCATCGAACCTTCGCCGGAGCGCGCAATTTCGCGCAGGGCTTCTTCGGTAATGTTAATTTTCTCGGTTTCGGCAATTTGTTTGATCCGCGCAAAGATTTTGTTGATCGGAATCGTCCGAAACTCGAATTCCTGACAGCGCGAGAGAATCGTGATCGGAACTTTGTGCAGTTCGGTCGTCGCCATTATAAAAGCGACATTCGGCGGCGGTTCTTCGAGGGTTTTGAGAAGCGCGTTGAACGACGAAGTCGAAAGCATATGAACTTCGTCGATGATAAAGATCTTATAGCGATCACGCGCCGGATTGACATTGATGCTTTCAAGAATGATCTCGCGGATATCGTCAACGCCCGTGTGCGAAGCCGCGTCGAATTCAAAAACGTCGATCGAACGGCTTTCCGAAATCTCTTTGCACGAAGGACACGCATTCGCGTCATTAAAGGAACACGGCGTCGGCGTCGGTTTAGCGCTTTTGTGACAATTTAATGACTTGGCAAGCAGCCGCGCGGTCGTTGTTTTACCGACTCCGCGGGCGCCGGAAAATAAATAGGCGTGATGCAGACGGTCGTGTTCAATGGCGTTTCGCAAGGTTTGCGTGATCGCTTCCTGACCCGTAACTTCTTCAAATGTTTGCGGTCGCCATTTGCGGGCGATAACTTGATAAGACATAAATTGAAGGATTTTCTCGAAGTTAATTTTAGAGTTTTTTCGTCGGAAAGGAAAGTTTGAGTGGAATAATTAAAATGTTAAATAGAATTGTCGCAAAGAAAAATCGTTTCTCCGACCGTTCGCTTGAAATTATTTGTTGAATTGTAATTGGCAAATAATCGCGATATTTCAAAAAGAGTTGCCGGAAATCAAAAGCGCAAGGCATTGAAGAAACATTCAGCGCGTGATTTTTCGTTGATGGAAATACGCGGAAGTTTTTTTAGTTGATTCCCGTTCTTTTCGGGCGGCTTAAGTTTGGCGGGTTTTGCTTCCCGCAAATAAAAGGATCGCGCTCAATAAACAAGCGATCGGGCAAACGAGCAGCGCGTAACGCATCATCGACGGATCTTCAGTCGCGCCGAATTTATCGCTCAAGAAACCGATCAAATTCGAACCAATCAGGTATGCCGCGATGTTGACGCTGAAGAAATAGATCGCGATGCCGAGTCCGCGCAAGTTGACGCCCGCAATTTCGGTGACGTCCGCCGCCGCCGCGCCGAGCCAGCCGAGCGCCGCGAAAAGCAAGACGAAATTTGCTATTAAGGTCAAATAAACGTTGTCGGTAAAAATAAGTAAAAGCCAGAAGGGAACGCTAATTAAAGCTAAGATTGAGCCGTAAACCATTCGTCCGCCCTTCGATCTTTTCCGAAACCAATCGGCGATCACGCCGCCGAGAAGTGTCGCCGGAATTCCCGCCGATAAAGTTAAAATGCCGCCCCAGAATCCGATCGTCGGCAGATCGAATTTATGCAGCCGCGAATAAAATGTGGCGCCCCAAATCGAAAGATTGTTGGCTCCCAAACCCAAAAGCGCATAACCGATGCAAAGCAGTAAAAAGGTTTTGTTCGAGAGTAGTTTTTTCCAGTCGGTTGCTGAATAACTTTCTTCAACTTTTGCGGCTTGAATTTGCCGGACCGGTTCACGCAGAAAGAAAACCAGAACCGCGAAAATTATTCCCGGAAAACCGATCAGCATAAACGCCGTCCGCCAGCCGTATTTACTGAGTTCGCCGCCGAGCAGCGCCGCCAATCCCGCGCCGATCGCAATGCCCATCGAGTAAATGCTCGTGACGGTCGCGCGTTTCGTCGGCGGAAAATAATCGGAAAGCAGCGAGATCGCCGCCGGACCGAGCGTTGCTTCGCCGACGCCAACCATTACGCGGCACGCAAAAAGCGTCCAAAAACTATCGGCATAAGCCGTCAAACCCGAAAAGACACTCCAAATCAAGACGCCGATCGCGATGATTCTCGTCCGCGAACCTTTATCGGCAACCCGTCCGAACGGAATACCGAGCACCGTATAAAAGATGACGAACGAAGTTGTTCCGAGCAGGGCGAGCTGCGTATCGGAAAAAAGCATTTCTTTTTTGATCAGCGGAAAGAGTATGTAGATGATCGTCCGGTCGAGAAAGTTTAATACATAGACGAACATCAAAACTGCGAGTGCATACCACGAATAACCGTTTGCTTTTGTTTCGGCGGCTGGATTTGTCATAATTTTCGGCGGTCGTAAATGCTACGGAATTTAAAATAAATAATAATTTTATCGACGCGAAAAACTTAAAGTTCAAAGGCGGACATCGAAGCCGCGCGTTCGCCGCAAGCGCGCAAACCATCAGACGGAACAAAACAGTCGAATTGTTGAAGAAACGACCGGGATAAATGGTCGGACAACACTACAAATGACAAAAATCGTCGTTAAGAGGCGGTCTGTGACCGCCTCTTAACGTTACTTTGAAGTATTTCGAGGGGCAAAAACCCTCATATAAAACTATTTCGCATCCAGAAACTTTAAGACTTCCTTGTTGAAATCGACGGCTTTTTCGACTTGCGGAACGTGACCGCACGGATCGAAGACGATCAGCTGTGAACCCGCAATTCCTTTGTTGAACTTTTCGGCATCGGCAACAGGAATCAGCCCGTCCTGTTTGCCCCAGATGATTAATGTCGGTTTCTTGATCTCGCCGAGCCGTGCATCGACAAAATCTTCCTTGCGCTTGATCGAATCGATCAGACTATCGATCGTGTAACCGTCGCCGGTCGTCACGCGTGCGGTCATAAATTGGTCAACGAGCGCTTCGTTATTGGCATACAAAGGATTGGCAAAGATGCGTTTGAGATTGGCGCGGATCTCGTCGCGGGTCGAATTGTTGAGCTGATAGATGTCGTCGAAATTTATGTCGCTCGCGGGCAGCAATCCGGCGGCGTCGGCAAGCACGATCTTTTCGACGCGGTTCGGATATTTGACCGCCATCAGCGCGGAAACCCAGCCGCCCATCGAATTGCCGACGAGCGAGGCTTTTTCGATCTTGAGTTCTGCCATAAACTTGTCGAGAAAGTCAACAAATGTACCGACGCGGTATTTGATCAGCGGTTTGTCGGATTTGCCGAAACCGATCTGGTCTGGCGCGATGACGTGATAATTCGCCGCGATCGCCGCGATATTGAATTGCCAGCTTTCGGCATTTGCGCCAAGCCCGTGAAGCAGGATGACGGTCGGTTTTGACGCGTCGCCCGCTTCGAGATAACGAATTTTCGCGCCGAAAACCAGCACGCTTTTATCCTGCGGCGCCGTTTGCGCAAAGGCGGAAACCGCACATAAAGCCAAAATCAAAAAAAACGGGACGATAACAAATCTTTTACTTTTTAACATAGATATTTCTTCAACAAATTGTTTATTTAGAGAACCTTTTATTAGGTTTTCAGAACCGTGAAATAGCTTTTCACAACCCAAAACCTATTTCACAGAACCCAAAAGCTAATTTTCACAACCTCGAAACTGTTTTACACAACCCAAAAGCTTATTTACACAACCCAAACTTTGAATTGCACGACCTCGCAGAACCTTTTTTAAACGTCCGGTGAACAAAAGTTCTTTGTAAAGTAATATGCCGCCATAAAATCTGAAAATTACGGTGGTGATTAGCAAAGACCGAAAACTCAAAGACCTAAACGCACGCGCCCCCGCGTGCCTGCGTTTGAAATACGCTAAAGACTTACAATTACTTTTCAAGTTCGCGTTGACAAAGTGTTTGACACCGCTTTGCAAGCGGCGAAGCAGGCGCGGGCGTCTGCGTTTCAGTCAAATAATGTTGACGATTTTCACAATAAATTATTCTTCCGTTTCAGGCGTTTCTTCGACTTGCGGATAATCTTCCATTTCCGTGCCTTCGTCTGTGAATCCGTCGTCGTCGCTCACTTTTATCGAATCGTTCTTTAATTTGAGCTTGCCGCTGCGGATGTGCAGATCGCGCTGCGGAAAGGGAATTTCAATATTGTTGGCGCAAAAAGTTTCCCAGATCGCAAAATTCAAATTACTGATAAAAACGCCTCTCCGCTGAAGTTTCGCTTCTGTCCAAACCCATAATTGAAGGTCGATTGAGCTGTCGCCGAAACCTATCAAGCGGACGGCGGGTTTTGGTTCCTTGAGCACATCGGCGTTTTTATCGGCAACTTCGAGCAGCAATTTTCTGACGAAATGTAAGTCCGAATCATATGAAACACCGATCGGAACGCGAAAACGGATGCTGTTGTTGGCAAAACTCCAATTGATGACATTCTCGGAAATAAATTTGCTGTTCGGAACAATAATCGTGATGTTGTCGTTGGTTTTGACGTGTGTGCTGCGGGCGCCGATCAACATCACGCGTCCGTCCACATCGTCAACGACGATTCGGTCGCCGACCTTGACAGGACGTTCGAGCAGAATGATCAAACCCGAAATAAAATTACTCGCGATGTTTTGCAAACCGAACCCGACGCCGATTCCGATCGCGCCCGCTAAAACATTAAGCGTCGTCAGATTGATGCCGACAGTTTGCAGAATCACCAGAAAACCGATAAATAATACAAAATAACGGGCGATCGTTCCGACTGCCATCCGCGCGCCGATGTCGAGTTTGGTTTTGCCTAAAATTCCTTCGACGAGAAAAGATTTCAGTTTCTTCGACAAATAGAAAAGCAGATAGGTCAGCAGGATCAGGTAAATAATACTGAGCGGCGTGATCTTAGCATCGCCGAGCGCAAAGAGGTTGTAGTTCAGCACAGTAAAAAACGGCGCCAGATATTCGTTCAAAATTTCTCTCATATCTATATTTTGCCTAAAAAGAAACAATACACAAAACGCTAATTTTCAAAGATCGGTAAAAATTATTGATAAAGATCGGCAATCTCGGTTTGAAATTTTTCGCTGATGACGCTGCGTTTGACCTTCATTGTTGGCGTGATCTCGTTTTCTTCGAGCGAAAAATCGCGTTCGAGAATCGTAAACTTTTTGATCTGTTCGGAAGACGAAAGCCGCGCGTTGGCTTTTTCGACGCTTTCTTTGATCAATTGAAAAATCGTCTGGTTTTTCGTTAATTCGCCGTAACTTTGATACGAAATGTTATTGGCTTTGGCAAACATTTCGGCTTCCGCCTGATTCAGCGTGACGAGCGCGACGCAGTAGCTTTTGCCGTCGCCGAACAGAAAACACTGACTGACGAGATGATTTTCGCGGACGAGATTTTCGACCAGCGCGGGCGCGACATTTTTGCCCGAAGATAAAACGATGATCTCTTTTTTGCGTCCCGTAATACTCAAAAATCCGTCTGCATCGAGCGCGCCGAGATCGCCGGTTTTGAGCCAGCCCTCAGCATCGAACATTTCAGCGGTTTTCGCCGCGTCTTTGTAATAACCCGAAAACATCATCGGACTTTTGACGAGAATTTCGCCGTCAGCGGCGATCCGAACTTCGCACATCGGCATCGGTTTGCCGACCGTTCCGAATTTTAATTGTTCGACCGTGTTAAAAGCGACGCAAATGTTTTCGGTCAAGCCGTAAGCCTGCAGGATCGGCAAATTGGCGTCCGCAAAAAATTGCGCGATCTCGTTCGGGAGCGGCGCGCCGCCCGATGTCAGAAGCCTGATATTTCCGCCAAACGCATCTTTAACGACCTTTTGATCAACTTTATCAGTGCCGCGTTCGGCGACGATCTTCGTGTGGATCTTCTCAAAAAAGCGCGGCAGCGAAGCGAAAACCGTCGGGCGAATTTCGAACATATAAGCGTAAAGCCGCGCGGGATCGTCAACAAAATGTGCCGCCGCGCCGTTATAAAGGCGATTATAAATGCCCGAAATACGTTCGGCGACGTGACAGCCCGGAAGGTAAGAAAACGAAACGTCTTCGTGAAAGATCGGCACGCTTTGGCGCAGCGATTCGACCGAATTCAAAATATATCGGTGCGAAAGCATCGCGCCTTTCGGTTGTCCGGTCGTGCCGGAAGTGTAAACCATAATTGCGGTTTCATCGGGCTTTGCGCTAAATCCGATCTCTTCGACTTTGGTAAGGAATTCGGCGCGGTTTGCTCTGCCGAACGCGAGAAAATCTTGAAAGTTTTTATCCCAACAAATTATTTCTTTAACTTTCGGAAATTCAAACTCCAAAATCTTTTCCAATTGTTTCAACGAATCGACAAAAACAAACTCGGCGTCCGAATGATCGACAATATATTCGCATTGTTCGGGCGAACTCGTCGGATAGATCCCGACACCGACGCCGCCCGCCGCAATGGTTGCGACATCGACGATCGACCATTCGGGAACATTTCCCGCAAGGATCGCGACCGACGCGCCTTTTGTTAATCCCTTGGCGAGCAGCGCGCACGCAAAATCGTGAACTTGTTCTTCAAAATCTTCCCAGTTCTGCGCTTTCCAAACATCGTTTTCCCGCGAATAAAAAACCGCTTCGCCCCGGTGTTTGGCGGTTTGCTCACGGAATAATTGGTAGATATTTTGAAAATTCATTTCTTTGCTTTCGGAAGAATTTTAACCGACAAACTGTATAATTTTGCTGAAAACACAATGGCAATTATCGGCGAAATAAAACCTAGTAAAAAACCAACCGGCGAATAAAATAAACCAAAATGATTCCAGAAATAGCTTCCAACCAAATAACCACAGGTTACATTGATGATAAATAAAAT
>JBBQOA010000059.1:0-12650 GCA_038330465.1 Pyrinomonadales bacterium | reverse complement strand
GGCGAATTGTCGCGTGAATACGCATTACGCGGCGCGGACGTTTTGATCGAAATGACAAACGACGGCTATTTGGGCAACACGCCCGTTTTGCGCCAGCATCTCGCGAATTCCGTTTTCCGCGCCGTTGAAACGAATCGTCCGCTTATCAGAGTGACGAATGTCGGCGTCACGGCTTATATCAGCGAACGCGGCGAAGTCCGGGACGCAGCGGACGTTTACACCGAAGCCGCGCGCTTCTGGACGGTCGCCAAATCCGACGGCAAGCAAACAATTTATGTGAAATACGGCGATTGGTTCGCCTGGCTTTGTTCGATTGTCAGTATAGGTTTATTATTATTTAGTTTTACAGGAAGAAAACTCAACGAAATTTCAGCACGGAAGGACAAAAGTGAATGAACTGTCCGCAAGAAATTATTGAAAATATTACTCAGATATTAACTATAACACTGCTGAGAATTCGTTATTTTGCAGGTCAAAGAGATTTTGAACAGTGTTTTATAGAAGCCGATCACGCACATAATTTGCCGGATTTGATTAGAAATTATTCCGAGGATTTATTGAAATTTTACGTAAATATTTCGCGCTTAACATTTATTCAACAATCTAAAGATAAAAATTTTAATTCATTTGAACCTTACTGGGAAAAATTAGAAGATATATTAAAACGAGACAATGGAACTTAACGATTTACAAACAAAATACGAAGAAATAAAAGTTAAAGTTGAACAACTTGGGAGGTTTCTTTGACGCGCCTCGCAAACGCAGCGAACTTGAAAAATTAGAAAAACAAATTTCCGTGCCGGATTTTTGGAACGATTCGGAAAAAGCGCAAAAAACTGTTCAGCAGCGCAGCCGTCTCGAAAAGGCTTTGGAGCAGCAGGAAAATTTTGAAACTGCCGTGTCCGACGCGGAAGTTTTACTTGAATTTGCCGCCTCGGACAAAAGTTCTTTGAACGAACTTGAAAGTTTGATCAATCGTTTGGAAAAGGAAGTTGCACTTGCCGAAACGCAGAGTTTGCTGTCGGGCGAAACCGATGCGAACAACGCGATTTGCTCGATTCAATCGGGCGCGGGTGGCACCGACGCGCAGGATTGGGCGCAGATGCTTTTGCGGATGTATCTGCGATGGGCGGAACGCAAAAGTTTCAAAGTCGAGATTATAGACGAGCAATCGGGCAGCGAAGCCGGACTGAAATCGGCGACATTTCGTGTTCAGGGTGAATATGCTTACGGACTGCTCGCAAACGAAGCGGGCGTGCATCGACTGGTCAGGATTTCGCCGTTCAATTCGGGCGGCAGCCGCGAAACTTCGTTTGCGTCGATGTTCGTTTCGCCGGAAATTGACGAAACTATCGAGGTTGAGATCAACGATAAGGATTTGCGGATTGACACCTATCGTTCATCGGGCGCGGGCGGTCAGCACGTGAATGTTACCGATTCGGCAGTCAGAATCACGCATCTGCCGACGAATATCGTCGTCACTTGTCAGAATCAGCGTTCGCAGCTTCAAAATCGCGCCGTCGCGATGCAGGTTTTGCGCTCGAAACTATACGAGCTCGAACTAGAAAAACGGCGCGCCGATTCTGCCGAGCTCGAAGCGACCAAACAGGATATTTCGTTCGGTTCGCAGATTCGCAATTACGTTCTGCATCCGTATCGTTTGGTAAAAGACACGCGGACAAAATTTGAGGTTTCAGATGTTGAATCGGTTTTAGACGGCGACATTGACGACTTTATCAAGGAATTCTTACTTTTCAAAAAAGGCATGCAGCAAGCGGCTTGAATAAAATAATTTGACGAAAAATGGCGACGACAGCGACAAGAAAAAAACAAATTTCGGCAAAATCCAATTCGCGCAGTAATGAAATTATCGCGGTAGTTTTATTGGCTTTGGCGGTTTTGGTCTTTTTGTGTCTGGTTTCCTATAATCCGATGGACCCGACCTTTAACACGGTTTCATCACAGAAAATTCAAAATTGGATCGGCGTGGTCGGCGCCAATTTTGCCGAATTTTTGATCTCGATCGTCGGTCTGACGGCATATCTGCTGCCGGCTTTGATAGTTTTAATGGCGTGGCGTGTTTTTCGTGCAAAAAATTTGCAGCTTTCGCTCACCCAGCTCTTCGGCTATTTTCTTTTTATTGCGTCGGTGTCGAGCCTTGCCGCCTTGTTTAATTTTCAAGGCGGAATTTTAGGAGTTTTCTTTTATCAGTTCTTCTTCGGGCTGATCGGGAAAATCGGGACGACAATTCTTTTATCGGTTTTCATAATCACCTCGCTTTTGTTGATCACAAGGCTTTCGCTCGCGTCGCTTTTCGGCAGTTTCGGGATGGCTTTTGAGAATTTCGGAATTCATTTTGACGAATGGCTGACCAAAAAACGTGCTGCTCGGGCGGCGTCGAAAACGGAAGTTCCCGCGCAAATAAACAATCTTCCCGAAGCGAAAGTTTTTAAAACTGACAAAGCAAAACCGACAATTTCACTTGGCGATGTTGTTTCGACGCCCGAAACGAAAACCGTTAAAATTCGCGACACGGTCTCCGCGCTGTTTGAGGATTTGAAAAAAACGTCCGAAAAGCGCGAAGAAAACCCGCCGTTGGTCGAAGAGGATATTTCTTTGGAACTGCCCGCCGAAGAGGTGTCCATTATTCCGACAATTTCGGCTTCCGAAGAACCGCTCGAAATTCCGGAAAGAGAAGAAAATCCGTCAACCGATCTGGTCGCCGAAAGCCTGAAAATTCCGATCACGCCGATTCAGCAAACCGGCGAATTGGATCCGGAAATAGTTGCCGAGATCGAAGAAGAAAAGCCGGTCGAACTGCCGCGAAAACCGCAAAATTTTGAAAATTATGTATTGCCGCTGCCCGAATTTTTAACGCCCGGAGCGGCGCGGATCGAGCAGAAGGACGAAGAACTTTTATCGATCGCGCAAGAGCTGACCGATAAAACCAAAGAGTTTAACGTGACGGGGCGCGTGATGCACATCTGTCAGGGTCCGGTCGTCACAACCTACGAATTCAAACCCGATCCGGGCGTCAAATATTCGCGCGTGACGGGACTTGCCGACGATCTGTGTCTTGCCTTAAAAGCCGAATCGATCCGCATTGACCGCATTCCGGGCAAAGCGTTTGTCGGCATCGAAGTTCCGAACCGCGAGCGTGAAACGATTCATTTGCGCGAGGTCATCGAATCGAAAAAATTCAAAGATTCGAATTCGATGCTCTCGATCGCTTTAGGAAAAGGAATCGACGGACTCAATTACGTTGCGGATCTCGCAAAAATGCCGCATCTTCTGATTGCCGGCGCGACCGGCGCGGGCAAATCGGTCGGCGTCAATACCTTGATCGTTTCGATTTTGTATAAGGCAAAACCCGATGAGGTCAAACTCATCATGGTTGACCCGAAACAGGTCGAACTCGGCATTTATGCGGACATTCCGCACCTCGCAACGCCGATCATCACCGACCCGAAACGCGCCGCGATCTCGCTCAAATGGGCGGTTGGACAGATGGAGCGTCGTTACAAAGACCTCGCCGGCTGGGGCGTTCGAAATATCGACGGCTATAATGAGGAAGTCAAGCGGCGCAACGACTCGGAACAATTTGACGACACCGGCGCGCCCTGGAAGAAATTGCCGTTCATCGTCATCATCATCGACGAGCTCGCCGATTTGATGATGGTCGCGGGCAAAGAGGTCGAAGAATCGATCACGCGGCTCGCGCAGATGGCGCGCGCCGTCGGAATTCATCTCGTGCTGGCAACGCAGCGTCCGTCGGTTGACGTGATCACGGGTTTGATCAAGGCGAATTTCCCGTCGCGTATTTCATTCCGCGTTTCGTCAAAGGTCGATTCGCGGACGATCATCGATTCAAACGGCGCGGAAAGTCTGTTGGGAAAAGGCGATATGCTTTTTCTGCCGCCCGGAACCTCAAATCTGATTCGCGTCCACGGCGCGTTTGTCGATGAAAAAGAAATTTATAAGATTGTCGAACATATCAAAGCGCAGGGCAATCCCGAATACGACACGACGATCACGAAAACTGACGACGAACTCGACGATTCGGGCGATCTGCCGGGCAAAAAAGATCCGCTCTTTTGGGATGCGGTCAAAAGCGTCGTCAGTGCCAAACGCGCTTCGACGTCGCTTCTCCAACGGCATTTGCGGATCGGTTACGGGCGTGCTGCCGCGATTTTAGACGCGATGGTGCGCGAAGGCTACATCGGCGAAATGGACGGCAGCTCACGCGCGCGTCCGATCCTGCAAAAGGCTTACGAAGATTTGCAGGACATCGAAGAAATGAACAATTAAACACTCAAAAGTTTTCCACAGTTTTCCACAGAAACTTGTGGATAAGTTTGTGGAAAACTCATTTTCCACAAAGCTAAATGTTGCAATTTAATGAACTTTTAGCATTTTGCACATAATAAATGCAAAACCATATGCGTTTTTCTAAATCATATTATTTCAACATTTACCGTTTAATAATTAAACTCTTAGCTTTACTGCTATTTTGTTTTTTGTTTGTTTCTTGTAACAAAAAAGAAACACAACAAATTTTAACAACAGAAAATAAAGAAAAAGTTGCGGAAACGGCGCTCAATATCAATACGGCTTCCGCCGCCGAACTCGAAAAATTGCCGAATATCGGTGCAAAATTGGCGCAAAGAATTGTCGAATATCGTGAAACCTACGGCAATTTTCGCCGCCCGGAACATTTGATTTTGGTGCCGGGCATCAGTGACCGAAGATTTCGACAAATGCAAAATCTCATAAAAACCGAATAATAAATTTCACAAAAAAATGTCTGCCACCTCAAAACAAAATTCTTCCGCACAATTTTCAATATATCCGCTCTTTTGGCTGGCAATTTGTTTTGCCGGCGGAATTTTGGCGGAAAAATATTTTCAAACAGATTGGAAAACTCCGCTGATTTTTTCCGTGATTTGCGCAAGTTTGACCGCCATTTTTATCAAACAAAAGTTTGCCGTCGTTTTTCTTTCGGTTACTTTTATCGCCGCCGGAGCGTTTTGTTTGCAGATCAAAAATCAGACAATTTCCGCCAATCGGATCAAAATAATCTATGACGAAAACCGCATTAAATCGGGCGAACCGATTGAAATTGAGGGAATAATTGACGGCGCGCCGGAATTGGCTGTCGGCGGTTTTTTCCTTGAATTAGCCGCTGAAAAACTGATCTATAAAGGCGCGGAGCAAAATGTTTCAGGCACGGTCAGACTTTTCGCATCGATTCCGAACGAGCAAACGGCGCGCGAATACGAGCAATTAAATCTGCAATACGGTTCAAAAATTCGGGTCGCGTGCGGTCTTCGCCGCGAGGATAATTTTTTGAACGCGGGCGCGATTTCAAACAAAGAAATTCTCGATCAAAAAGAAATTGATGCGACTTCCGCCATTAAAAGTCCGCTGCTGGTCGAAAAACTCGGTGAAACAGACACTTTTGCGCCCGTTGCCTGGATTTATCAAAGGCGGCAGGATCTGATCAACGATTTCCGCGAAAAATTCGGCGTTTCGACCGCCGGAATTATGATCGCCTCGCTGCTCGGCAATAAATATTTTCTCGATAAACCGACCGCCGAACTGTTCCGCGAGGGCGGCACTTTTCACGTTCTCGTCATTTCGGGGCTGCACATCACGTTTATCGGCGGTTTGACGCTTCTGCTGCTGCGATTTTTTACGCGTAAAAAGGCTTGGCAATTTGTCATCGCAAGCGCGTTTTTGTGGGCGTATTCAATCGCCGTCGGCGCCGATGTGCCGGTCGTTCGGGCGACGTTGATGTTTACGATCCTGCTTTTTTCGCAAGTCATTTACCGCACCGGAACGCTGCTCAATTCGCTCGGTTTCGGCGCTTTGATCCTGCTTGTTTGGCGACCCGAAGACCTTTTTTCGCAATCGTTTCAGCTGACTTTTGTCAGCGTCGGAGCGATTGTCGTGGTGGCTTTTCCGCTGATCGAAAATCTGCGGGCGATCGGCGAATGGCGACCGACCGTCGAAAAGCCTTTTCCGCCGAATATTCCGGTTTGGCTGAAAAGATTTTGCGAGATGCTCTACTGGCGTGAAGCGGCTTGGAAAATCGAATCAAAAAAGCAGATCTGGTCGGCGCGGCTTTTTAAATCTCCGTACTTAAAAAAACTGGAAGCAAAAGGTTTGCAAGGTTTTTTTCGATATCTTTTTGAAGGCGTTTCGGTTTCGCTGATCGTTCAGCTCGCGCTGCTTCCGCTGACGATCTTTTATTTTCACCGCGTTTCGATCGTTTCGGTCTTGCTCAATTTATGGGTTGGTTTTTTTATCGCCCTCGAAAGTTTGACGGCGCTGATCGCTTTGTTTTTTGCCCGATTCAGCGAGCTTTTGGCGTTGCCGCTAATAAAATTCACCGGGCTTTTAAATTGGCTTCTTCTTTCGCTGCCAAATTTTTTCGTTGAGAATAATTGGGCGAGCTTTCGCGTTCCGGTCTATTCGGGTTCGATGAGAGCCGTTTATTTTCTTTACTTTGCGCCGATTTTGATGTTGACGATTAGCTTGTCTAAATGGAAGCCGTTCGATTTGATTTCAAATTTCAAATTTCAAATTTCAAATAAAAAAGGCGGAAAATCTGATTTGAAATATTTTCTCTTTTTTGGCTTTTCGCTTCTTTGCCTTTTCGTCTTTATGATCGCTTTCCATCCTTTCAGCGCGCCGTCGCCGGACGGCAGGCTGCGGATTGATTTTCTCGATGTCGGGCAGGGCGATTCCGCTCTCGTCACTTTTCCGAACGGCGAGACGCTTCTCGTTGATGGCGGCGGCAAGCCGAATTTTAATAATCTTTACGTCAAACGCGAGCAGGAAGAACCGGAAGCTTTTGCGCCTGATTCGGGCACCATCGGCGAATCGGTCGTTTCGAGGTTTTTGTGGGAAAAAGGTTATTCGCGGATCGATTACATTTTGGCGACGCACGCCGACGCCGATCATATTCAGGGCTTGACGGATGTGGCGAAAAACTTTCACGTGCGCGCCGCTTTTTTCGGCAGAACGCCCGAAAAAGATCAGGATTTTGCCGAGCTTTTCACAGTTTTGCAGAAACGAAATATCGAAATTATCAAGCTCAAACGCGGCGATGTGCTCAGTTTTGAAAAAGCGAGCGTCGAAATATTATTTCCCGAAGCCGACGCGTCGCCCGAAGCCGTTTCGGATAATAATCATTCAGTTGTTTTGCGCGTTCTGTTCGGCGCGAAAAAGTTTTTGCTGACCGGCGATATCGAAAAAGAAACCGAGAGTTTTCTGCTGCAAAATCCCGGGTTTTTGCGGGCGGATCTCGTCAAAGTCGCGCATCACGGCAGCCGGACATCTTCGACTCAAAATTTTATTGACGCAGCAAAAGCCGCTTACGCGATAATTTCGGTCGGCAAATCTTCGCCTTTCGGGCATCCGCACGCGGAAGTTTTAGAAAGATGGAAAAGCGCGGGTGCAAAAATTCTGACGACCGGCGAAAACGGAACGATTTCGATTTCAACCGACGGTAATGACTTGCGGCTGGAAATTTACAATCAAGGCGCACTGAAAAGCAGATGAAATATGATGCAAACGGAATAGATCTGATCTGATATCCGGCAATTTCGATTGTTTTATACGCGGTAATAAAGTAAATTGAGCAGGAAACGGCGAATTTTCAAGTAAGACCTGTTTCAGATTTTCCAAAAGTTCCGTGAATCAGCTATGGAAATGATTTTAGTAATCGGTGTTGAACTCTTTTTTATCGCGTTCGTGATATTGATATTGTATCAATTGAAATCGAAACTCAGCCTTGCTCCGCTGTATATTTTTATTGGGTCAAACCAGTATTTCCAAACAATTTTGGCGACTTCGTTTTATGTCAGGATTTTTGGCGATTATGCTGTTTCTACGGGCTCGATCATACTTTTTTGTTCAAGTCTCTTTGCGATCTTGCTGATTTACATCAAAGAAGGTATTCCGCAAACCAGAACATTGATTTGGGGAATCGCTTTTTCCAACATCACTCTGATGATCTTAGCCGCCATAACATCGTGGCAGATCGCGGAAATGAAGGATGTCATGCAGCCGATCGGGATGCTCAGAGAGTTATTTCAAATTAACTACAGAACAATTTTGGTCGGCACTTCGATCCTCATTTTAGACTCGTTTCTGATTGTCATTGTTTACGAATTTTTTGTTACAAAAACCAAAATATTAAGATTATTCGGCGGCATTCTTGTGGCGCTTTTGACGGTTCTTTATTTTGATTCGATCGTTTTTAGTTTCGGTAGTTTTTATGGCGATCCGCAGTTTCAAAATATCTTGATCGGTCAATTAATCGGTAAAACTTTTGTCGGTTTCTTTTTTGCATTGATTTTATTTTTGTTTCTGAAATATACGAGCAACGCCGTCATAGATAAAAACGCAGCGGGGCACAGTTATGATATTTTTTCCATTTTAACCTATCGGGAAAAGTTTGCGAGCTTGGATATTGAGTCAACCGTTTTTGAAAAGCAACTGACGGCGCAACTCGTCAATACTCTTGACACGATGTCGGACGGGTTTATTTCTTTTGATAAAGATTGGCGATTTACTTATATCAGCAATGTCGCCGATTCTTTTTTGCCATTATCTCGCGAAAACTATTTAGGAAAAAGCATTTGGACGGAATTTCCCCAAACTGTCGGAACAGGGATTGAAATAAACCTTAAAAAAGCGGTTGAAATCGGTCTGCAAATTGAGTTTGAAGAATTCTATGAACCTTTCGGACAGTGGTTTTCTTTTAAGGCAATTCCAAATAAAAACGGGTTGTCGATTTTCTTTCAAGACATTACGGAAGCTAAAAAAGCCCTGACCGAGATGAATCTTGTCCAACAGCGAAATGAAGCACTGCTTAATGCGATTCCTGATTTGATGTTTGTCATTAATAAAGATGGAATTTATACGGATTTTCGCAATCCGCACGATCGCTACACGATTGCGCCGCCCGAATCTTATGTCGGCGCATCGGTCAAGGATATAGTTTCAATGGAATTAGCGGATGAAACTCTGATTCACGTCGAAAAAACGTTGAAAACGGGCGAAACATCCGTACAGAATTATCAACTTCCTTATCCTGATGAAATTTGTTTTTTTGAGTCACGTTATATTAAAAACAGTGAAACCGAAGTTCTTGCTCTCGTTCGTGATATTACTTCCGAAAAGAAAACGGAAATTGCCTTGAAGGAAAGCGAAGCAAAATATCGCGCACTCATCGAACAAGCTTCCGACGGCATTCTCGTTCACGATTTTGAAGGCAACATCCTTGATTTTAATATTGCCGCGACAAAATATACCGGATATACCCGTGAAGAATTTGGAAAATTAACGATCTTCGATTTGCTGATTGTCGAAGACTTGAAAGACTTCCCGATTCCTTTTGAGCGTTTAAAAAATGGGGAAACGACCGGCGTTCCGAGAAGGGTCAAACGAAAAGACGGCTCAATAATCATTATGGAATTGAGTTCAAGAATGAATGACGAGGGCAATGTCATCGCGATTGCCAGAGACATTACCGAAAGGCTCAAGTCAGAGGACGAAATTATTCAGAGTGAAAACCGTTTTCGGACACTAACGGAAAATGCGCCGGTCGGAATTTTTCAAACTGATCTAGACGGAAATCGGGTCTATGTAAATGAATATTGGCTGGAGATTTCGGGATTCACGATGGCGGAAGCCTTAGGCAGCGGTTGGGTCGCTGCGCTTCACCCGAAAGATAAAGAAAGAGTTGTCAATGAATGGAATAATGCGATCGAAAATGGGGCGGAATTTAATTCGGAATATAGGTTGTTAAGTAAAGTGGGAAAAACTACGCTCGTTCAGGCGCGAGCAGTCAGGATCGGGGACAGCCGTGGACCGAAATCCGGTTATATCGGAACTCTCATCGATATTACAGAGCAAAGAAGCGCCGATGCCGAATTAAAGCTGTATCGGGAACATCTTGAAGAACTTGTCAAAATACGAACGAGGGAATTGGAAATTGAGAAAGTTAAAGCCCAGTCGGCAGATCGGTTAAAATCCGCGTTTCTTGCAACAATGTCGCACGAACTTCGCACGCCGCTCAATTCAATAATCGGTTTTACGGGTTTATTGCTCAATGAATTTGCCGGACCGCTCAGCGATGAACAGAAAAAACAACTGGGCATGGTTAAAGCCAGCGGACGTCACCTTTTGCATCTCATTAATGACATTTTGGATTTGTCCAAAATTGAAGCCGGAGAACTTGTTTTTTCAAACAAGTCGTTTGATTTTTGTAATTCAATTGAAAAAGTTGTTTCTTTGATCAAGCCGTTAGCCGAAGCGAAAGGTCTGATCTTGACCTTCCAAATACCTTCGTCAAAAGTCCTTCTTCTGAGCGACGAACGAAGAGTTGAGCAAATTCTGATAAATCTATTAAATAATGCCGTAAAATTTACCGATAAGGGGAGTGTCAAAATAGATTGCCAAATGAGAGGAAAAATGCTAATAACAAAGGTGATAGACACCGGTATCGGGATCAGAAAAGAGGATATTAAGAAACTGTTCGTTCCATTCAGTCAAATTGATTCGGGGCTTGCCAGAACCCACGATGGCACCGGTTTAGGGTTATCCATCTCTCAGAAGTTAGTTAAAATGCTTGGCGGTATAATAGGTGTTGAGTCGAAAATCGGAAAAGGCAGCACATTTATTGTAAGTTTACCGCTAAACATTACCCCCAATAATTAGAAAAATCATTTGAATCGGATTTTCACCGGATATAAATATGTAATGGAAGAAAACAAAAATACCAAGATACTAATTATTGAAGACAATGTTCAGAATATGTATATGCTGGCATATCTGCTGACTCAAAATAAGTACCAGGTGATACAAGCCTTTAGCGGAATAGAAGGTTTTGAAAAAGCAAAAGAGTTTTTACCTGACATTATTCTTTTGGATATTCAATTGCCGGATATGGACGGTTATACGATTTGCCGTCGATTGAGAGATAACGGTCTTCCCAAAGAGACGATAATTATTGCCGTGACCTCGTACGCGATGGGCGGCGACCGTGAAAAAGCGTTGGAAGCAGGTGCTGACGGCTATATCGAAAAACCCATTGATCCCGACACATTCATTTCACAGATGCGAGAGGTTTCAAAATGCTGAATAACTTTGAAGGCGGAATATGAAAAAAGTTTTAGTCGTCGATGATAAGCAAGATAATACTTATCTTCTCAAATCTCTTCTCGAAGGAAGCGGTTATCAGGTATCTATTGCCAATGAAGGGCAACAAGCTCTTGATAAACTCAAGTCGGAAAAATTTGATCTAATCATTTCCGACATTCTGATGCCTGTGATGGACGGTTTTTTGCTCTGCCATGAGTGTCATAAAGATGAAAAGTTGAGGCAAATCCCGTTTGTTTTTTATAGCGCCACCTATACCGACGACATGGATGAGGACTTGGCACTTAAACTAGGCGCCGCTCAATTTATTAGAAAACCCATCGAACCCGACGAACTTTTAAGAAAAATTGAAAATATATTAGAAAATAAAAAAACCCCAAAATTCCAAGAATCTAAAACCGAAATCGAAGAAGAAGAAATTCTTAAACTTTACAGTGAAAGCCTGATCAACAAATTAGAGCATAAGAACATCGCACTGACGCAGGAGATTGCCGAGCGTCAGAAAATGACAGAGGCATTAAGCCGCAGCGAAAAAAGTTTTAAGGTGATTTTCGAACAAGCCGGAGTCGGGGTCGCTGAAATTGATTCGGAAACGCTTGAATTCATTAAAGTTAATCAAAAATATCGCGATATAATAGGATATACCTTTGAAGAACTTACCAAATTAACATTTAAAGATTATACACATCCCGATGATATTGCATCGGACCTTGACAATATGACTCGCCTAAAAAAAGGTGAGATTCGTGAATATACAATTGAGAAAAGGTATATCCGAAAAGGCGGTCAGATCGTTTGGGTCAACCTGACGGTTTCGCCGATTTGGAACGCCGGCGAAAACCCAACGACACATATTGCGACAGTTCAGGACATCACCGACCAAAAATTGGCTGAGCAAGACTTGAGGAAAAGTGAAAATCATCTTCGTTCCGTGTTAGAAAATGAACCGGAATGCGTCAAGATTCTCGGTTTAACCGGCGAACTTTTGGAAATGAATCCCGCCGGTCTCGCAATGATCGAGGCGGATTCTTTTGAACAGGTCAGAGGCAGACAAATTCTGCAAATAATTACGCCAGAATACCGCACTGCTTTTGCCGATCTGACGAAAAATGTTTTAAATGGCGGAAATGGGGTTTTAGAGTTTGAGATTATCGGCTTAAAAGGCAGACGGCGATGGCTTGAAACGAATGCCGCGCCGTTAAGAAACGAATCGGGCAAAGTCGTTTCGCTTTTGGGCGTGACCCGCGATATTACCGATCGGAAACGGATTGCGGCGGCGTTGATCGAAAGCGAAGATCGGTATCGTGATTTGGTTGAAAACAGTTTCGTTTTAATGATGACGCACGATTTGGACGGAAATATTTTGTCTGTTAATCAAGCGGCGGCTAAAAGTCTCGGATATTCCCAAGAGGAACTTAAAAGTAAAAATGTCAAGGATTTGTTATTACCGAAAGACTTAGCTGCATTTGACATCTATG
>JBBQOA010000058.1:0-12683 GCA_038330465.1 Pyrinomonadales bacterium | reverse complement strand
TTGAATACGGCTATTTATTCCAAACCGTTCAGGAAACCGGCGGACGCGCCAAGACTGAATATACGATACACCAAAGTTTGAGGTAAAAATGATGCGAGATTATTACTCAGAATTTTTAGAAGAAAAAGCTGGAAGTGTGTCGGTTTATGAAGTATCAAAAGTATCAGAAGCCACTTTCAGAAATGAAAATATCTCTTTTGATACTTTTGATACTTTTGATACTGAGCAATCCGATGCAAATCAGGGTAATTTTTTCGCCGATATTTTGGCGGCAATAGATTTTGACCAAAAGGACAAGGACGCGGAAACTTTGTGCAATACGGAAAGTATGGGAATAACCGAACGATTAAGCACGATGATTGAACGTGGCACGGTTTTCGATGTCGGGTTGCAACGGTTTGAAATCACGGGCGCGGATTGTTTGAACACATCCGAAAGAGATTTTTTGAGCATTAATAAAGATTCAATACTTTGCACGCTTCAGCAATCACTTTTATTGAAGCATCTCTTCAATAAATCCGACTATTTGTTTTCAGATTTTGCTTTTGAGATTGCCGAACGCGAAATGATAATGTCCGAAAGCGTGGCGGTTTCGTCTTACGAGATTTACTTTGAAGCCGTTAAAGAAGTCACGGCGAAGTGGTTCGTTCAATTGCTCAAACTGTCATAAAACATCATTAGAAAGAAAAGAATTTTACCAACGATCTTTGTCGTAAGAAGCTCATTTTATTAATTGAATATATTGAAAAAAAAGATACTAATTTCAAAACGGAAGGATTAAGTGCGATGCGAACAAAAACTCTGAATATGTTACCTAAGACAATTTACGAAATCCCGAATGGCGGCATTTATCGGCAAGCCGTGAGATGCGGCAAACTGAACTGTAAATGCACGCGTGGCGAGAAGCATTCTGCCTATTATTTCTTTACCCGGAGCGGCGGCAAACTGTTCAAGCTCTATATCCGAAAGGCTGACCTAGAGAGTTTCAAACAGCTTGTTGATGCTGCCGCTGCCGACAGAAAGGCGGAACATCGGATGAATCGAGAAACCAACGCCCTGATTAGAGAATGTCGTCAATCAATGCGTGATAAGGATCAAATTATTAAAACTCTTAAAGGAAATATTGTGATATGAAAAAGACCATTACTAAAACCAAAGTCAAAAATAAAGAATTCGATGTTGCTGAAACTCCGGTTGAAGCGGCATTGACGATTGCCGAACAAACCCCTATACCGGTTGCTGAACCACCAATCTCGGATTTTAGCCGCGACCTTGATAAAATTTCCGCCAAATTTGAAGCTGAGGCGCAAAAAAATCGTGAGTATCGTGAACAGATCAAAGAAACTAATCGGCAACTGTTTTATCAATTGGAAGGTAAGGACTTTGTGCCGCGCGACGGTCGCGGCTCGGTGCCGGTTGATTCGCTTGAGTCTTACGTCGGATATTCTTCGCTGATCCGGCAACTGCATGATTCTTATAGTCGAAAAATAGCATTTTATCGCTCGCCGAGCGGCGGTTGGCTTTCGCCCGAAGAAGCTCGTGAAAAAGCCTTTCATCAAGCTGAAAACTTCGCGGAGGCGGCGGAATTATTTAATGAAATTATGAGTTATGAGCTGCATGAGATTTCGTTTGATGATTTGCATCAACTTCATGGAGTTGCGCCGCGACCAGCCGAACATCTTTGGGAAGACATCAAAAATGAAGGACGCAACGAGTTTGAATCAGGACATTTGGCAGCCCGAACAATGCTGCCCGCCGGTTACATGAAAAAAGCTTGGGATGTCGCCCGTTATCTCGGAGTCAGAGAATCCTTTATTGAAGAATGGGAGCCGCGCGGAGGCATTGAACTTTCAATGATCGACATGCTGGTGCAAACCTTCTTTCAAAATCAATACTGGATGGAACAGGTTGTCCTGCGATCCCAAACCAAACCCAGAGAAGAACATCCTGACTACATAAAATGGAAAAGCTGGCAAAAAGAATTTAATCCCGAAAAGAGTTGGGAAACCGGGTACTGGTTTCCGCAATATGTTTACGAACAGGAAGCGATTGATTATGCGGCAAAGATGGCAGATCGGTTTAATCGAATCTATTTGCGAACGCTCAGACAACTGCGAGATTTACGCCGCTACTCGCCGGTCACGATCAACAATCCGAGTCAAGTAAATATCGCTGCTGACGGGGGACAGCAAATCAATGTGTCAAATGCAGATGAAGATGATACAAAGAAAATTATTTCTTAGGATTGTCTTTCGGCGGTCTGCCGGGTTTTCGGTTTTTGACAAGATCAAGATCGGATTCTTGAATGACATAATCACGTCCAAGTTTTTGTGCCGGCAGATTTCCGTTGTTAATCAATGCTTGCACACGGCGAACACTTACACCCAATTTTTCTGCCGCGTCTTTAGTAGTAAGTAATGTCATTTTGCAATTTTAGTTTTTGAAAAAAGATTCGTCAAGACATCCTATTTAATTGATTAAAAGTGCGGTGTGGCGTATAGTTTAAGAGTAGTAATTATTTCAAAAAAGGAGCTAGACAATATGTTTATTTTGAAAGGACTTGACCAACTGAATAAGGCAATCACAAAGGCGAAAAAACTTCGTCCGCGTGTTGAATTTGACCGGTTTGGTCGGTATCGAGTTTCGGGAACAAAAGGCGGTTATTACACGGTGATTTGCCGGAAAGATAGTCGTGGAATCAAAGCCGTTGAATGCACTTGCAAAGGTGGCGAAAGAGGATTGGTTTGTTATCACGCGGCGGCGGCTTTATCGCTTCACGTCGGGTTAGCAAGGCAAAGAGTGGAAATCCGAAAAGGTAAAGGCTTAGGAATGCTCGAACATGCCTAAGCCTCAGAAATCCCTTCATTAACAAAGTTAAAAAAGGAACTAGACAATATGAATCATATAGAAACAGCAACGGTAAATCAACCGAAAATCAGACCGTCAAGCGAAATGGTAATCCGTGATTTACGGCAAGCTGTCAAAGTCATCAATGCCGATTATCAACAATTGGATTTGGAAGATACATTATTCTTAAACAGCGTTCTGACCGACGCTTTAGATATTATTGAATCAAAAGAAGGACTTTATGCCCATAGTTAAAAAGGGCAAAGATAAATGGTTAGTAAGAGTTTTCATCGGTCGGGGTGAAAACGGAAAAACCAAATTTTTTAATGAAATTGTTTTAGGTAAGAAGGATGATGCGAAAGCCTTTGAAGCAAAGAAGAAGGCTGAATTAAAATCCGGTGTCGCGCTTGAACATTCTAAAACGACTGTTGGCGAATATCTTGATAAATGGTTGGAAGTTGCCGCCAAGCCAAGATTGAAAGAGCGAACGTTTGAAGACTATGAGCAATATCTGAAACGATATATTCGTCCAAGAATCGGGAAGTTACTTCTTTCAAAACTCAAACCTTTGGACATACAGGCAATTTATACTTGGATGTTGGACAACAAACTTTCGGCGCGGACTGTTCGGTTTGCTCATTCAATTTTATCATCGGCATTAAAGCAAGCCGTCAAATGGCAAATTATTCCAATCAACTTTGCAACGATGGTTGACCTTCCGCAAAATCATCGAAAAGAGATGAAAGCTCTTTCGCCCGAAGAAGCAAAGCGTTTTCTCGAAGCGGCGAAAAAAGATAAGTGGTTTATTATTTTCACTCTGGCAATATCAACCGGAATGCGTCCCGAAGAATATCTCGGTCTGCAATGGAAAGATATTGACTTTGAAAAGGGAAGAGCCGTCGTTCAACGTGCTTTAGTTTGGAAGAGAAAGGGCGGCGGTTGGTCTTTACAAGAACCGAAAACGTCGCAAAGTCGTCGCACGATACCTTTACCTGCCTCTGTTACGAGTGAGCTAAAAAAGCATCGTAAAAAACAATTGGTCGAGCGGATGGCGTTGGGGCAAGGCTATCAGAATTTCGATTTTGTATTTGCAACTGAAATCGGAACACCGATCTTGCCGAGCAACCTAACGAGAAGACATTTTAAGCCGATTCTCAAAAATGCGAATTTGCCGGAAAGCGTTAGACTCTATGATCTTCGGCACACTTGCGCGACATTGCTTTTGGCTGAGGGCGAAAATCCAAAGGTCGTTTCGGAACGGTTGGGACACGCGACAATCGTTTTAACACTTGATACTTATTCGCACGTTTTGCCTTCAATGCAACAAAGCGCGACGGATAAACTCGAAAGTCTTTTGTATAAAAAGACGAAAAAATAAAAATGTTGCACCAATGTTGCACCAAACGAGAAAAAGCGCATCTACGGATGCGCTTTTGTTCAATAAAAATGGTGGCTTGGGACAGAATTGAACTGCCGACACGCGGATTTTCAGTCCGCTGCTCTACCAACTGAGCTACCAAGCCTTTCGCGTCGTTTTTAACAGCACGAATTTGTTAGTGTAAATAAACCTAATTTTTATGTCAAATCGATAGTTAAAAAAGCCGAAAATATTAGGAAATATAGGCGAAATTTACAAAAGGTGTTGACAATACGGTTGAGGAGGCTATAATCACATCTTAGTAGTTGCATTGCCTATGTCGGCTACTAAAACCTTCCGAATTCCGTTTGATACCTGCCCGTGTCGGTTTGAACGCCGTCGCCGCCCTCCGGAGGCGCAACCTTCAAACCGGCACAGCTATTTTAAATTACGTTTGAGGTTTTTTATGTTGAAAAATTTATCATTTATTACATTTATCTTTTTTGTCGCGCTCAATACGGCTTGCCCGACGGCAACTGCGCCGAACAGCAATTCAAACACGGCAAGCAATGTGTCAACGACCACTCCGGCGAATATTCCGGAGGAATTTTCAAATAAGCCGATCACGCCGACCGGGAATTCAACGCCCGGGATTCCGGCTTCGAATTCGGCTAATTTGAGCAATATGCCGAAAGGTACGACCCCGACGCCGGGCATTCCCGATCCGAAAACGATCGGTAAAACGCCGGTTCCGAAAGGCGCGACGCCAACGCCCGGGATTCCCGATCCGAAAACTTTGAAAGAGCAAATGAACAAAACGCTCAATAACAAAAATGTCGTTAACGAAGTGCCGAAAAACGAAAAGGATCTGGAAAAGAAGGTTAACGATACTTTGAAAACCGTTCGCAAACCGAACTAAGCAGGCGAACTTCAAATTTTGCGGCGGTTTGTTTTTGTTGCCAGATTCGCGCGCTTGAGCGTGCATTTTCGCCGACGTGCGCGGTCGAAAATGCGATAAACTGAAAATTTGCGCTCCGAACGAAAATAAACCGACACATTACTTGTCTTTCGCTGAAAAATAAAAAGCGGCGGCTGATCTTGTCAGTCGCCGCTTTTTTGTTTTAAATTAAGCGGCGTCTTCGGTGATCAGACCGAGTTTTAATTTGACGTCGCGTTCGATCCGGCTGAACATTTCCTTGTTTTCCTTGAGCATATTTTTGACGTTTTCGCGTCCTTGCCCGAGCCGTTCGGTCGAATAGGAAAACCACGCGCCCGACTTTTCGACGATGTTATGAAGAACCGCCAAATCGAGCAGATCGCCTTCGCGCGAAATTCCTTCGCCGTACATAATGTCGAATTCGCATTCGTGAAACGGTGGCGCGACCTTGTTTTTGACGACTTTGACGCGCGTCCGGTTGCCGACCATCCGGTCGCCTTCCTTGATCGCGCCGATCCGCCGAATGTCAATTCTGACCGAGGCGTAAAACTTCAAAGCCTTGCCGCCCGTCGTCGTTTCGGGCGAACCGAACATCACGCCGATCTTGTCGCGTAATTGGTTGATGAAAATAAAACAGGTGTTCGTCGTCGAGATCGAACTCGTCAATTTGCGCAGGGCTTGCGACATCAAACGCGCTTGCAATCCCATATGCGAATCGCCCATTTCGCCGTCAATTTCCGCGCGCGGAACAAGTGCCGCGACCGAATCGATGACGATCACGTCAATGCTCGCCGAACGAACAAGCGTTTCCGCAATGTCCAATGCCTGTTCGCCCGAATCGGGTTGTGAAATCAGTAACTGGTCAATATCGACGCCGAGTTTTTCGGCATATTCGGGATCCATCGCATGTTCCGCGTCAATGTAAGCCGCGACGCCGCCGAGCTTTTGCGCCGAAGCGACGACCTGCAGCGCGAGCGTCGTTTTGCCCGAACTCTCGGGACCGTAAACTTCGATGATCCGTCCGCGCGGAAAACCGCCAACGCCGATCGCCGCGTCCAAACTCAAACAATTTGTCGAGATCGAGCCGATTTCCTCGTGCGGACGTTCGCCCAAACGCATGATCGAGCCTTTACCGAATTTCTTTTCAATTTGTGACAAAGCCGACTCAATTGCTTTGCCCTTTGTGTCTGTACTCATTGCTACCGCCTCTTTTGCCATAAATGTTTTCTCCTGTTTTTGTGTGTCTTTTCACAACTTGAAAAAGAGTGTAACACAAAGAAGGAGCGTTTGTGAAATAGTGTTTCACGAATGAAACAATTAATTTTCCGGTGAATCGGAAAGATGAATTTTAAGTTGCTGAAAAAATAATAGTTTGTCCGTCTCAAAAAAGCAATCACATTTTTAATTCTAATGAACTGTCTCAGTGAAAAGTGAAAACCGTAAGCGCCGGCACCTTGTTTGACGCTCGTTCAGACCGAATCTGCGCCGATTGATTTGAAAGTCATTTTTAATCGGGCGGTTTGCGTTCTTAGCTTCGCTCGAACGGGCAAGCAAGATGCTTGCGTTCCCAGGCTTTTACGAAACAGTTTTTAATTTATCTGCGCACGTAAATTTTGTAAGTGTAGCGAATTTCCTTTTCGCCGCCGGGAATCGTCAGATTCCATTTAATGACCGAATTCGGGTTGACCGATTGCAGATTCAAACCTTCGCGCGAGATCTTTCCGCCGTCGGTCGCCGAAATTGCTTCGCCGACCGCATTGCGCGTGAGAACCATCTCGACCGGATCTTTTTTGATGTTGCGAAGCTTGATCGTACCTTCGACCGTGATCAGATCGAAATTATAAGTTCCGCCGCTGTAGCGCATCGTTATTTGTTCACGGGATTTTTCTTCGAGCGTGTGTGTGCCGATGACTTCGGTCGCCGGCGTGATCCGCAAGATATTGTCGCCGCCGACGGGCGTGAACGAGAGCATATCCTGTCCCATCGGTTTCCATTCGCGAAATGAAAGCGCGGGCGCTGTCGTCCACGGCATACCGGTTTGATTTTTGAGCCGCAGCGCATACCAAACCTTGCTTGAAAGATCCTGCATCAATGGCGAGGAATTCGAACTGCCCGAATATTCCAGATAACGGCGCGTCGTTTCGGGCGCGTCGTTGAGCGTCCATTCAAAAACTTCGGTTGCCGGAACGGTCAGCGAAAAGAGCCGAAAGCTGGCGCGTTCGCCTTTTTTCAGATCGATGTTGTTTGCCTGATATAGAAAAAGCTGTTCGGCGGAAAATGTGTTGGTTTTTTCCTCGTCGGAAACGGTCGGTGAAATATCTTCGTCAGTCTCGCGGTCCTCCGTGGTCGCGACTTGCGACATGATCGCGTTTGAATAAGAATCGCGCCGGTTATTTCCCGCGCCGGCACGAAAATAGCTCGAAACGCCCGCGAAACCCGTGTTCATCGAAAGCGGCGACATCGTTTCCTGAAAAAGAAAATGCGGCACGCCGACGACGAAATAAACTTCCGAATTGCGGAGATCGGTCAATTCATTGATCAGGGTCGCTTCGAGTTCGAGTTTTGCTTCCTTGACGGGCGTGCCTTTGACCTCGACGCGATACGCTGGAATCCAGCGCATTCCGCGTTCGAGCGCAGCAATGCCGAGATCGATCTTCTCACCGTCGCGGGCGCCTTCGACCTTGACCGAGAGCCGATTTTCTTTTGTCACTTTCGGTCTTTCCATTTTCGGCTGACCGACGATCTCGATGTTTCTGATCGAACCGACCGGAAAAAACATCACTCCGCCTTCGGTCTTGAGCGCAATGATGATCTGGTCTTCGCGGAATTCATCGGTGTAATTGTCGGTGCGCGGAACCGGCAGGGCAAAATTGCGGTTGCGACTGACAATCTCATAAGTTCCTTCATAGATCTTCGTCGTGTTATAGGTGTCGGTAAAGCGAATCCGCGCGCCTTCGTTTGCCAGCAGGAGTTCGGCAATATCGATGACGCGCGTCGTTTCGCGCTTTTCGCTTTCGGATGCGAGCAACGACATCACTTTGACATTCGGCGAAGCGGAATAACCCCAAACGGTGCCGAGCACGCCGATCGGCGCATTCGTCGTATAAGCCCAGCCGTTGAAAACTTGCGCGACGCCTTCGCGATAGGTAAACGCATAACCGTTTTTAAAAACCGCGACGCGCTTAACCTCGGGCGCAAATGAATTTTGCGGAAAAACCGGAACGGCAAACAGACAGAAAAATACAAACAGGACCGACAAGTTTTTCATATTTACTCCTTCATTTACTTCTTGAATTTGTTGAACTTAAATAAAAAGATGCGGCGAGATCGAGAATTAGTTGCAAAAATGCCTGAAACGAAATTACCAAAAACTTTAAAGGGACGTTTTTAAAGCGCCGGTTTCGACCGTAATAAAGACGAAATCAAACTTTGCCGACAAACTAAAAATCGGTTTACTCAACAATCGTCGCGTTTGCTTTTTGCCGGAGTAAGTCGAGCATTTGTTTGCGGGCATCTTCCCATAATGAAGAATGCGCAAAATTCTCAAGTTGTTTTTGTTTGGATTCGTTGCCCTTGTAAGAATAATTAACGACCGAGGCTGACTTTGCTTCGATCACAAAGCTGCAGAGAGATTGATTATTTGTTAGATCGACAATGTATGTTTCAATTGTCGCTTTTCCCGGCGTATAAGTTTTTTCGTCGAGGGCAACGGGTTCGGTCAAATTTGCGAGACGGCTGACGACCAGATAACGATAAGCCAACGCCGCTTTCAAACGCTCTTCCGTGTCGCCGGCGCGGTTGCCGAGCACCGACGGCGACATCGGATTTTTCGGACCGGTCCACTGAATCGAATTTAACAATTCGCTTTTCGGCGCAATATCCATTTTCGGCTTTGCGTCGGGATCGGAAAGCTGCTCGAACATGACCATTTCGGTATTGTATTTCGGGATTTTTTTATTGAATTCAATCGCCGGATTCATCGCCGGACAACTTTTTCCCGCGTCGTGACCGTCGCTTGCGGGCAGCGCATTGGCGATTGTTTGAAACTGTTCCCTTTTCTTCTTAAATTCATTTTCGTATTTCTTAAAAACCTCGGAAACCTTTGGACCGCAGCCAATCTGGAAAAAAAGGATCGCAAGCAACAGCAGATAAGATATTTTTTTCATAAGTTAGGCAGAAATATACGATAAGTTGACGAATATCTCAATATTGGGAAAACAATAACATCAAATTTCTTATTCGCGTCAATTCGCGCAAATTCGCGGGCAAAAAAAAACTTAAATTTTCATAACTGGCAACTTTAGTTAAGTTAGTTTTGTCGATTAAAGTTTTCGATAAACTTCGATACCTTCCTTAAATTCGACCGCGATTTTGCCTGCCGATTCGGCGTAATCGAGATGCGCGATCGCTTCGGAGATCGCCAAAAACCGGTGAACGTCCTGTTCGACCGCTTTCGGGAAAAGCTTTTGTGCCGCGTCGAAAGCCGTCACGCCGCCTTTTGAAACGAGCGCAATGACGCGTCGCTGGCGGTCGTCAATTGCGCGCACATAACGGTTGAAAATTTCCTCGAAATCCGTGATCGCTTCGCCGTGTCCGCCGTACAGAAGCGTCGGTGCATAACTACGGATCTTGGCGAGCGAAACAAGGTATTCGGCGAGTGATTTGAAGCGTTTATTTGAATCGAACGGATCGGGTGCGACGATCGGATTCGGCGTGATGCGTTTGAGCACGCAATCGCCGACGATCAACGTACGATTGGCTTCGCGGACAAACGAACACGAACCGGGCGTGTGTCCGGGCGTGTGCAGAACCTTCAACGTTCCGCTCGCAAATTCGAGTTGTTGCGCGTCGGTTAATTTCGTAAATTCGCCGTCGCTCAAAGCGTCGGTGAGCAGCGAAATTTCGCCGTAGATCGATTGCATTTCCTGAAAAACCGAATCGGGAACGCCGCTGCGCCGCATCAAATTGCGATGTTCTTCGTGCGCCAGACGACCGAACAGATGTCCGGTTTCCCAGCCGTGGACGAAAATTTCGGCGTTTTTCGCTTCATCGCGGATCTGTTTGGCGAGACCGCAATGATCTTCGTGCGCGTGAGTCAGGACGATTCTTTGAATGTCTTTAAATTCAACGCCGTGGCGCCGCAATTTTTCGCGCAGAGCGTTTTGGGCTTGCGGCGTTTTCGGTCCCGCGTCGATCAGCGTCAGCGGATCTTCTTTGATCAGATAAACATTGACATCGCCGACATAAAAAGGCGTTGGAACTGAAAGCGGAATGATCTTCATAAAATTTAGCCGTCAATAAGACGAATAACACGAATCAAAAAGAATACAAAATCCGTTGGTTTTATAAAAATGCGGGAGCCGGTTTTGCCGGCAATCGCCAAGTTTGTCAACCTCAATTGCAAAGAATATATTGGTCAAACCAATTCGAGCGAAATATTATGAAAAGCCGCCTGACGAGCGTCAAATTTTCCGAAAATTTTAATTTAAACATTTGGCGAAAATCCTGCAAAAATAACTATTTGCGTGAGCCGAATTAACTGATATTTGGTTCAAACCGTGCAAAAATGGCGATTTCAGTATTTAGACGGAACTGTAATCGGCAAAAAAATTCAGTGTGATAAATCAGACAATCGAGCGTCATAAGGAAAAGTAATATCCGAAATTACAAAAATCTTACATTATTGCTTGCCTTTCGACGGTTTTTAGGATAAAAATTTCAAAGCATATCTAATAACTATATAAAACAATCTGTCGGTTAAATTTTCGGAGTAAATTGGTACGCGTTAAGAGCGTCTGAAGATATTTAGTTATAAATCAAGTGCTGAGTTTGCCCCGCGCAACGCTTGTCTTTGCCCGACAGAATCACAGAAAAAGTTTATTACAAAGGAGAAAAATTTTTATGAAATCGTGTCCTATTAGGATTTCTACCATCGTCGGACAATTTTTGATGTCGGCGATAGTAATGATTTTCAGCGTCAGTGCGATTTTTGCGCAGGCACAAGTCAGCACGGCGGATTTGAATGGAACCGTGGTTGACCCGAACGGCGCAGTCGTTTCGGGGGCAACCGTCACCGTCAAAAGCGCTTCGACCGGAATTACGCGCACCGTCACGGCGAATGATTCCGGTGAATATTCGATCATCGGCTTGCCGCCGGGCGAATATTCAGTAACGGTCGAAGCTTCGACATTTAAAAAGACGGTCATTTCGCCCGTCAAATTGACAGTCGGGCAAAGCGCCTCGCTGGAAGTCAAACTCGAACTCGGCACGCAGGATGTGATCGTTAATGTTTCGGGCGATTCGGTCGAACTGGTCGAAACGTCGCGAACCGCGATCTCCAATACGATCGATCAACAACGGATCGAAAATTTGCCGACCAACGAACGCAGCGCGACGGGTTTTGCCCTGACGCTGTCAACCGTCGGACGCGACAACGGTCGCCCGATCGGTCCCGCGCCGACTTCCGGTTTGAACATCGGCGGACAGCGCGGACGTTCGACGCAGGTCAATGTGGACGGCGCGGATTTTACCGATAATTCGGTCAATGCTTCGCGCTCGACCGTTTCGCAGGAAGCCGTTCAGGAATATCAAATTTCGACCAATTCCTACACCGCCGAATTCGGGCGCGCGACGGGCGGCGTCGTCAATGTCGTCACGAAACGCGGAACGAACCAATTTAGCGGAAATGTTTTCGGATTTATCCGTGACAAGAATATTCAGGCGCGCAACGCCTTTTCGCCGATCAATAAACCCGATTTTCGCCGCACGCAATACGGCGCGACTTTGGGCGGTCCGATCATTAAGGACAAGATCTTTTTCTTTACTGCTTTTGAACGCCGCCAACGCGACGAATCGGGCTTTTTTACGACCAATGTGGTCGGTAATCTGACGCAGTCGGTGACGATTCCGGTGATTGCCGGCGTCAATCCGGTCGCCCGAACCTTTACTAATTTGACGGCGGCGCAGGTCGCGTTTATCAATACGCTGGTCGGCACCGGCGTCGGCGCCAATATCTGCGCGGCGCGGGCGTATGCCTTTTTCGCATCGAGCGGCGGTCAAACCGCTCTGACCGGCACTAATGCTTTGACTTCGCCGAATGACGGCAGCGTTTGTCCGGCGATCACGCCGACTCTCGGGACGATCGGTCCGCGCTTTTTATTGACCGGCGCGCCGGTTCCGGTCGGCACGGTCAACGCCGACGGACAGTCGATCGCTTTTCGTCCGCTGAACTCTTTGCAGAGAGTTTTCCCGGTCACCGAACGGTCAAATTACTGGTCGCTGCGCGGCGATTATAATGTCGATGCCAATAATCAATTCAATCTGCGTTTGGGCTACAATCCGAGCACGATCACGGGAATTCAGGTCGAATCGCAAAACCAATCGCTTGGACAAAACGATTTTTCACGAACCGGTATCACCACGCTCAAAGACTTTTCGTTCGGCGCCGGCTTGAGCTCGACCGTCACGGGCACGACGGCAAACGAACTCAGGTTCAGCTACGGCAGACGTCAAACGACGTTCCGTTCCCAAAATAATGATGCG
>JBBQOA010000057.1:0-12874 GCA_038330465.1 Pyrinomonadales bacterium | reverse complement strand
AGGGGTCGCATGTTCGAATCATGCCGGGTGTATTATTAAAATCAATAGTTTAGGGCAACTAAGTTAGTTGTCCTTTTCCTTTTGTGTGCCTATTGTGTGCCAAATTTATTAAACTGGTTTATAATTGTCCCAAAAACGACCCTTTTTGAGACGCTCTTCAGCGCTTTTGGAGAAATAAAATGAGAATCAAATTGATAATCCTGTTATTTGTTTTATTATTTTGCATCAAAAATTCTTTTCCCCAATCCTTTTCGGACTTCAAAGGGAAATTTGGCGAGCCGCCGGGATTTTCTCCTTCTTTTTCTATCACCGATAAGATTTGGATGTGGGCGTACTTTGGAAAAGATGAGCAGGTTTGCCAAGCAATCCTATACACAAAACCCACTGATTCACAGGAATTGTCTGAAAAAATTTCTTTTGAAAGCTTTACCGCCGTCGTTGATAAAATTGTTCCACCCGACCAGCGCGGGTCAATGAAAGAACCTTTCCCCGGAAACGGGGTTTGGATTGCGAGCGGCTGGTCGGGTTCGACAACATTGACCTACGAAAAAGTCACGCTCATTTATACCCAAAGACATAAATATCCTTCAAACTTTGGTTTGAATTCATTTAATTCCGGTAGGCGAAATAAGAAATCGTCTTCTGAACCACAACCAAACATCACTGCTGAAAAAGCTGAAAACCAGCAAGGGTCAGAAGACGATTTTATAGACTATAAATCATCAATGATTGATTCAGTGCAAATTATTTGGAACGACAGAAAATGTTCTGAGAATTAGTCATATCGAGTAAGAGTCTCAAAAACGACCCTTTTAGGGACAACTGCCGCAACAAAGGGAATAAAGTAAAATGAAGAAAAATGATTTGCTGTCGCATCGGAGAACTTGATTTGCCTGAAGATTTCGATTTGAGGTAACTTTATGCCGAAAAAATATATTGTCTTATTTTTCTTTAGCGTCTTAATTTTCTCTATCGGAGAAACTTTTGCCCAAACTCCGAAACTTCCTTTTCGTGATGTCGGCGCGTGTCCGTTCGAGTGTTGCAGTTATCGTCAGTGGAAAGCGAACAAAGATACGATTATTTACAAACAAATGCGCGGCAATTCGCCAATCGCTTTTAGAATAAAAAAACGGGAAAAAGTGACTGCCTTAACTGGTGTTGTCATTACGAAAAAAGCCGGGACGGTTAAAGCTCTCAAGGATTTGACGGTGAAAGAAATTTCTCAGGATTTTAATGAGAAAGAATTTTCTATAAAATCGGGCGACGTTTTTTATGTTTTGACCTCCATCGGCGAAGGCTTTTATCAACTCTGGTATAAAGGGAAATTCTTTCAGGAACAAATCGACACCCAGAAGAGTATGAAAATTCTTACTATGCCCGTTGCTGATTGGTGGGTAAAAATCAAAAATCGCAAAGGTCAAATCGGCTGGACGAAACTGCCTGACAACTTTGATAACAAAGATACTTGCAGTTAGGAAAAGCTCTAAAAAGAAGAATAGTTTGTAGCTTTCCAAAAACAGTCTCAAAACCTCCGGTTTAAGAAATGAAGTATAATTGTCTCGAAAACGACCCCTTTTGAAACATTTGTTACGTGGGATTGAGATTTGACCGGTGGTTTCGAGAAGTTTTTCACAGGTTTATTATACTAATGCGATAAAAATCTGGTCTTTCAATTAGTTTTAAAGTAATATGCTGTTTAACACAAAAAAAGATACCTTTTGAGACGTTCCGAAACAGTCGATGCATCTGTTTATTTGATTTCTTTTCGGACGGTTCTCTCGATTTAGGCATTATTTAGAAAGGGGAACGACAAGTTTTATTAGATGAGGAGAAAAACATGAATGTTGGTATTAAAATATCGTCAATAGAAAAACCTGAGTATTATGTAGATTTGATCGTAAATTATCGGTGGTGGTATCCCGGTAAGGATTCTTGGAAGGTCGAATCAAAATCGATAATCCTGCCCAAAAGCTCCGGGGAATGGGCACATGTTTTTACTTACGGTCCAGACGGCAGTTCACTGTCACTATACGGAGGGGATATTCCCGATTACGATCCAAAAAAGGAGATGGTGATTGATATTTATTTTTCGCTTAACCGGATGCCGAACTGGCCGCCCAGCGATATGCAGTCAAGCGACGAAGGTCCAGCTTCCAGTAATTACTTTAACACAAGTATGGCGGACGAATTACGTTGGAAAGTTCGCTGGATCAACTAGATTAGTCGTTAAGCCAAAAACTCATGGAAGTTCATTAGGGGCTGTGCCCGACAACGGACATCCTTTACTCAGAGCCGCCGCAAGGAAAGCTGCTCTGCAATGGAAATTCAAGGAAACTTTCGGCTTCTCCAGAAAATCCAAATTTGTTAAGAATTGGAAGTGTGTTAAATCTGAAATCGTATTTAACTTCAAAGCACAGTAATTAAACGTCTCAAAAATGCCCCTTTTCGAGACTGTTAAAAAAGAGTAATATTTTGTCTCAAAAAGGACCCTTTTTGAGACAATGAAAATCCAAGAAAAAACTGTTTCAAAAACGACCCTTTGAAACAAATGAGAGCAATTTATGACAAAATCAAGAATTTTAATCAGAGTGCTTACTATTACTTCATTTTTGATTTTGTTAATCCTCAGCGTTCAGGCGCAAAATACACGCGTCTGTCCGGAGAATCAATCTAATCGGGAGGCTGATGCTTTCCTGAACTCTGTCGATCCGTATCCTAACGAACTAAAGGGTTTTAGATTTTTTGGCGAGGGGAAGCTTAACGCCTTGCGACACGCCGTTTCGACAAGCGATGATGTGGAGAAAATCTTCGGTCCTCCGCTCGAAGCAGATTGGCTGTCTAAAACTTATAAATACGATTCGGACTGGCTGGTTCGGATTAGATTCTTTTTCCGGTTGCCTGCGGAGACGGAGCTTAACAAACTTCAGAACGCGAGAAAAGGTGTGAAATTATATGTACCGCTGCCTGAATATATCGGAAAGATAGAATCTATAACGATGTTCCCGAAAAGCAGTGTTGCTTTTCCGCAGACTGCCTCTCTGGAAAAGTTCGTCGCTGTAAGCCCGAATTACGGGCAGAATTCAGCAACAAAATCCCCCAAACTGAGGGCTTATTACGACGGAGAGGCATTAGTATATTGGGTTAATTATATAAATTCTGATTCGAACGGTAGTTTTAAGGCTCTTAACTACAGTCTTCCGAATTCAGTTTATTGTAAAGTTTACGATGAGCAAATCCAGTAAAATAAATATCAGTCTCAAAAACGACCCTTTTCGAGACAGGTAAAAAAGCGTCTCATAAGTACCGTTTTTGAGACACTATAAAGCCTTATAAGTAATAGATATAAACCTTTTTCGTAATTGACAGGTATTTTCTATTTTGTCTCATAACCCGTCTCATAACTAAAATCCCAAAAACGTATGGCTTTTGAGACACTTTTTATTTATTGGCAGACAAAGATTTTGAAAGGTAAATTTTTCCAAACTAAAACATTCCCTTGTCTGCCTTAATGTGCAAACTTTGAAAAAGTGATTTTCTACCCGAAAAGCACTTGTCCAAGTTTGTTTGTCGCATCTTTCTGCATATCCAGCAAAACGTGCGAATAAGTATCGAGCGTTAAAACGACGCTTGCATGTCCGAGCCGTTCCGAAACAATTTTCGGGTTGATGCCTTCGGACAAAAGCAAAGTTGCCATTGTATGCCTCAGATCGTAAATCCGAAAGCCTTTCAATTCTGCCCTTTCTAAAATCTTGTGAAAATGTCTATTCCGTAAATTTGCCAAATAGATCGGCTTGCCTGTATCAATCGCAAAAACTAAATTGTTTCTTTCATAAGATTGACCAAGTTTTAATATTTGTTCGGCTTGCTGTCTTTTGTGTGCCTTCAATTTTATAAAAAGACTTTCCGGCATCGGCACGGTTCGCCATGATTTTGGAGACTGTCAAGCAGATTGTGTAACTGCCTGCGCCTTTTATAAAGGCTTCAGATTCCATATCCTTGATTAGTTTAGATCGTAGATCCATTTTGCCGGTTTTACCAACCAAACTACTTTGCACGTTTGAGGCGTTGAAAAGCGCCTCTTTTCTTTGACTCACGATTTGAAAAGAGACGCCTCCATAATTTTATCGCTTTTCAAATAAAAATCTCGGTAACCTCCATAACTGGCGCCAAATTTGCGGAAGGTCGGCACTTTCAAAGGGCGTCCGCATCGAACTCGAAATAAGCGTTTTTTGTCTGCCGGGTTATCCGCAACAATCAAAATCTTTAGATCGATTCAATTAATAAAGCCGGGATATTAAGGGATTTGATGATATTTTTATCCGGGTTGGTGATGATTGCCGAAGACACGGTATCAAAAAGCAAATCTATCTTGGCAGGCGGGACCGGTTTTGAAAAAAAAAAGCCTTGACCATTTTTACATTCAAGATTGATGAACTGCCGGAGCTGATCGTCAGTTTCGATGCCTTCGGCAACGACTTCAATCCCTAAACTGTCGGCGAGCATCAGAATCGTCCGGACGATTTCGATATTTTCATGATTTGTGCACATCTCGCCGATAAACGAACGATCAATTTTGAGATAATTTATCGGCAGTCGATGAAGATAGCTGAGCGATGAATAACCCGTGCCGAAATCATCGATCGAAAGTTTGACGCCGAGAAGCCGCAAACTGTCCAAGATCTTGATTGCCAGTTTGCTGTCGTTCATGACATTGCTTTCGGTAACTTCAAGCCTCAGGAACTCCGGCGCAAGCCTCGTCTCGCGCAGAATTTCGGCGACCTTCTCTGCCAAATCATTTTGCAGAAATTGTTTACAAGACAGATTCACGCTGATCGTCAATTCGGAATTAGCTTGCTGTTGCTGCCAAACAGTGAGTTGGCGACAGCTTTCACGCTGGATCCATTCGCCGAGCGGGACAATCAAACCTGAATCTTCGGCGATCGGTATAAAATCATCAGGCGGAATCAGACCTCGTTCCGGATGCTGCCAGCGAACAAGCGATTCAAAACCGATTATCCGTCGGCTTTTAAGTTCCACGATCGGTTGATAATAAAGACAAAATTCCTGATTATCGATCGCCGTGTGCATTTCGGTTTCGAGTTGGAGTCGGCTGTTTGCGTGTTCGTGCATCGATTGATTAAAAAACTGATGGCGCGCTTTGCCGGCGGTCTTGGCATGATACCTGGCAATGTCCGCATCGCGCAAAATCTCTTCCGGCTGGGTATAGCTTGCATTGCTGACGGCAATTCCGATGCTCGCACTTGTAAAGACCTTTCGGTCGGTCAGACTGATTGGCTCTTTCAGAGATACTTTCCAAACGTTCGACAATATGCAAGGCGTCGGCGGTCGTTTCAAGACCATCGAGCAAAATTGTAAATTCGTCGCCACCGAGCCGCGCAACAATATCTCGGGGACGCAATGCCGCTCTTAAACGCTGCGCGATCGCGATCAGCAGCTTGTCGCCTTCCATATGTCCGAGCGAATCATTGATGATTTTGAAACGGTCTAAATCGATAAACAAAACGGCAAAATTGGCGGCGGTCAAACGCGCATTGCGATCGATCGCCGATTGCAGATGTTCCAGAAACAGCGCGCGATTCGGCAATTTTGTCAGGGCATCGTGTAAGGCATTGTGGACAAGCGGCGCTTCATTACGCTTGCGTTCGGTAATATTTCTGACAATTGCCGCGAGTCCCATCGGCTTGCCGTTGCTTCCCTTGACCGTAAAAGAAATCACGTCAATCGGAACGCGGGTGCCGTCTTTTCTTAAATATTCTTTTTAATACTCGGCGGGCAGATCAAATTCGATCGCTTTGCGCAGATGATCGGCTGAAGCACAAAATACCACAGCAGCATTCCGCTGCCGAGCATCACAATCCCGCCATCGAGCGCCAGTTTGACGCGTTCTTCGCGGGTCTCAATTCGCGGGGCGGCGAGCAGCAGCCCCAACATCATAAACGGATAATAGCAAAGGTAAAATGGGTCAGCCCAAGAAGGATATGGCTGGGTTTTCGTAATATCGTTAAAATAAAACCACAAAAATGTGCCGATTGTCGAACAAAAATTGGCAAGTGTGAAAAATTGCCATGCCCGACTAGTTCGAGTCGTTAAAGCTTCGTGGCGGGACGTCCGCAGAAGCATCAGAAAAACTCCGAAGTAAAACCCAGCCGAAACGATGTCATTGACGATATCAAGATATTCATCGCCGCCCCAATGAAATTGCAGATAAAGCAAATGAAGCAGCGAAAGCAAGGCAAAGAAAATTACCGCTTTAGCGCCCGATCCCCTGCCCAAAAGCGGAATTTCACAAACAATCCGCGGTCATCGGGTAGGGTTACAACTGCTGTTTCTTGATTTTTCATTTTGAAATATTCAAGCTTTATTTGGGGGGGGGAGATGAAATCTAAAACGTAATTCCGTAATCAACGCCGAGCGAATTGTTTCACCTTTTTAAAATTCAAAACTTTTATTCGCTTTTTAGATAAAACGGGAAACATTTTTCTTTTGTAAAGAGTTATCAAAACTGTCTTGTGAGGCAAAAGATATGCCCTCGGATAATTATCGGCACAAATGTTGATTTTTCTTAATTAATCCCTTAATCGAAAGGCTTTTTTTGATTCAAATAATCATTATTTAGGGAAAATGCGGCATTGCTAGGCAGTCACGGAAATTTGACTTCATCGAATTAAATTTTCCGCGCCCGAACGCCGCTTTTTTATGTTTAGATTGTTGCGATGATTGAAACCCTTTGGTTACTCGACTTTCACAAAATCCGTAGTTGTCCGCCCGAAGGTCTCGGGCGAATACATTTCTTCGGCGCGGGCGGGCGGCACAATAAAATTGCCGGGTGTTGTTGCCCGCGCGATGTAGGAATAATTCCAGATGCCTTCGCGCAGCAGCGACGCGAAGACTTCTGCCCGATCGTCGCGCAGATTTTGATGGTCATACCAGCGCGAACCGTAGTAATTATAAACGTCCCGGACAAACTCATTTTTCTTCTGATCGTCGGGTAAACTTTCGAAAACTGCCAGATTGGAATTGATGATCTCCAGACCGGCGGGCAAATTATCAACCAGCGCCACGTGATAGCGGCGCGTTTGCGCGACCATCTGCAAACGAACGCGCACGCGTGCGCCGGCTTTGATCGTCCAGTTGCCGTCCGCGTTTTGTGTGACGTCGCCGCGGTCGTCGATCGCTTCGTAGCTTCGCAAAACCGTAAAACCAAAATCAGCCGATTCCATTTTCAGATTTTTCGGCGCGTATTTCAGACCGATTCGATAATAAAGCCGACCATCGCCCGTTTTTTCCAAGATCAGGTTTTGCGCCTCTTTCGACTTTTGTAAATAATTCATCGGCACGCTGATCGATCTTGAATCGATTGCGCGCCCGACGAATTTTTGCTCGCCCGCGAATGTTTGTCCAAGCCACACTTTCGCGACAAAATTCGGCGTCACTTTCTCAAAGGTTTGAAAATATTTATCAAGCGCGAGCAATACAAAAGCATTTTCCTGCGTACTTCGCCAGCGACCTTTCGTTTTATTCGCAAGCAGTCCGCGAACGATCTTCGGAATTAAACCGTTTAAATCCAAACTCTGATTTTCAGATTTTGAATTTTGAATTTTGAATTTTGAATTTTGAATTCCCAGCAACGCTTCCAAAATTATCGCGTCGGCGCGCCGGTCAGAACTTAGCAAAACATATTCGCCGTCCGTGTAATTCGTCACGAAATGCGCCGCATTGGCGGTTTCCGTGACGCGATCGAGCAAATGCCGCTTGATCAGATCAACCTGCGCGGCAGAATTTTCGTCATTCGCCAAAACCGTCAAAATCCAGCCGATCGATTCCGCCGAAAGCTTTTCGAGCCCGACTTCCTGCAAAAGTTTGAGGGCTTTTGCCGCGTCCTTTTCGCCCATCAAATCGCGGACGTAGAGCGCGTAAGCCGAAATTGCCGAGCGCGATTCGGCTGAATATGTCGAAGGAATTTTTGCTTCGATATTTCTCAAGTAATTCGACAAATTTTGAATCACGGCATCCGGTACGGCGTAGCCTTTTGCGCGCGCGCGCGCCAATGCGTGGGCGACGTGAACCGTCAGATACGGAATGCTTTCGTCGTCGCTGCGCCAAAAACTGAAACCGCCGTCGCTATGCTGAAGCTTTTGCAAACGCGCGATGTCCGCCGTCATTTTCGCTTCGATTACCGCTTTCGAAGGCAGATCTTTTGTCTCAAACGCCTGCAAAACATCGCGCAAAGCGGCGACCGACAAAACCCTCGAAGAAATCTGTTCCGAACATTCAAACGGATAACTTTGCAGATAAATGAACGCGTCGGTGAGTTCCTGGAGCTGCGTCGAACTCGTCATCACTTCGAGTTCACCGAACTCCGGGAAAATATCCGTTGGCGGCTGAATCGACTGAACGATCGCGCCGTTTTCGTCCGTCGTGCCGTAGGTCGCAAACGCCTCGCTCGTCGCGGGCGTGTAAACGGGAAACGCAAATTCCGCCGCGTCCGCCAAACCGCCGGCAACCGCGCCGATCTGAAAACGCGCGATTCCCGCTTTTTGCGCCGCCAGCGGAAAACGAATCTCGGCGCGGTCATTTGCCGCGATCGTGATCCGTCTGCCGCTGCCGTCCGTTAAACTCGCGTTGGTCGCCCGGATCGCGACCTCGACCGTCAGCGGCTCATTGGTCTGATTTTGAAGGACGACGGGCAATTCCGCGCGGTCGCCGAAATTCATAAAACGCGGCGCCGAAGGACGCACCGACAATTTCTGCCGCGCCGTGATCGCCGATTCGGTAATGCCGAACTTTTTCGCATCGGTGACGGCGACCGCCATGATCCGGTAACGCGTCAGATTGTCGGGCAAAGTAATTTTGACAACCGCTTTGCCGCTCGCATCCGTTCGCACCGACGGCGAAAATATCGCCAGCGCATCAAAATTTGTCCGAAGTCTGATCTGATCAGGCGAACCGAATTTGACAGTTGGCGGACTTTGTAACGAAGTCAGAATTTCCAGTCTTCGAAAAGGTGTATCTTGTTGGCGATCGAAAACGCCGCTGCCGTTACCATTCCCATCGCCGCTTCCATATCCGTTTCCCTGTCCGCGTCCGAAACCGATGTTTCCGAGATCAACGCCGAGGTCTTCGGGTCTTGCGAGCAAAACATTTTCGCGTGAATAATAATCGGTCGTGCCGGCGTCGATTTGCCGGTAAAAAGCGTCGAGCGGATCGGAAATCCGGTAATTCGTCAACGCGAGGACGCTTTCGTCAACCGCGACGACGGCGACTTCCGCATTCGCCGTCGGTTTGCCGTCATTGCCGGTCACTGCGACATTTATCAAAGTCGCGCCGCCCGGTTCGAGCGTTTTTTCGAGCGGTTCCGCCGCGACCGTTAATTTGCGCGAGGCGTCCGAAATATCGAGATTCAATTCGCCGCTCGCAAAAGCGGGACGTTTCGGCAGTTTGTCGTCCGTTTCGTCATCAAAAACGATTCGTTTCGCCGCGCCGAAAAGATCGACCTGCACGTGCAGATTCGGCAAAAAGCGTTCTTCGATCGGGATTTTCAGGACGGTCGAGGCAGAACTCAAAGTCAAACGCACGGTTTTGACGATGCCGTTGCGCCGCAGCGTGAGAATGCCTTCGGCGGGAAAAAACGGCGCGTTGACCAGAATTTCCGCCGTCTCGTCCGGCGCATATTCCGCTTTGTCGGGAATCAATTCGACCGTTTCTTTTTCGATATCGCGGCTCGGCTCGGTCGTTCCGCCCGCGACCCAAACGTCCAGTTCGCTTTCGTTGCGCCGTTCTTTGCTATCGAGAACGCTCGCCGTGATCTTAAAAATGCCGCCGCTTTTCGCGTAAAAATCACACGAAACCGTCTCGCTCGCCGATCTGATTTGGCAAGTTTGCGTGTCAACCGTGATTTCCTGCCAAACGCCTTTGATTTGCTGCCAATCTTTGAGTTCGGCGACGAGCGACACGGGCGCGCCCGCAACCGCGTTTCCGTCGATGTCGGTCGTGATCGTTTCGACCTTGAAAGTTTCATCTTTGCCGACAAATGTTTTCGGCGTGCGGATACCGACATATTGCTCCGACGGATGCACAAGAAGCGTCGTCGAACCCGCAAAAGTCTGTCGATTGACGTCCTGCACACGCGCTTCGGCGTTGATCAAATAAGGGCGCGCGGGATTTGCCGAAACAAAATCCATCGCCAAAAAATGTTTGCCGTTCGCGTCGGTCGTGCCCGTGAATGTTTGCGAAGTTTTTTCGCCCGAATCGCTTTGATATGAATATTTCCACCACGGAACAAATTTGCCGAACGTAAAATCATCACGGTTCGGCGGTGTGTAATCGGTCGGCGTTGACGTCACTTTCCAATCCGTGGCGGCGTTTGCCAAACCGCCGCCCGAATAATATTTCGCTTCGACGCTGACGGTTGCCGAACCGCCGACATAAAACAGCGCGGCGGTTTCGTTTCGCGCCGAAACTTCAAATTCGGGACGGCGAAATTCCTGCACCTGAAATTGATGCGTAAAACTCTTGTTTTCAAGCTTGCTTTCGACTGAAAATTCTAGTTTTTGATAGCCCAAATTGATATTTTCAGGAAGCTTCAGTTGAAAATCGAACGCGCCGAAAATGTTCAAATCGGCGCTTCCCTTCAAAACTTCGTTGCCGCGCGAATCTTTCAAAACATAATTCAAACCGCTTGCCGCATCGCCCAACGCTTCGACATCTGCTAATTTTCCGGCGGTAATTTTGAGAATATAACATTTGATCGAAACCGTTTCGCCCGGACGATACATTTTGCGGTCATCGAAAACAAACCACCGCAAACTTTCCCCCGCATATTTTACCGCCCAATTTCTTTGACTGCTGTAATTGTAATTTCCAAACAGAATTGCCGAATCCGCGCCGTTTCGGGCGATCAGCCATTGGTCGTCGCTGGCGTTCAATTTCAGAGTTGCGAGACCGTTTTCATTCGTGCTTGCAGTGTTCTCATTTGAAAGTTTTAAGGCGATGTTCGGCAGCGGTTTTCCGCTTTTCAAATCGCTCGCGTAAACGGTCAATTGCTCGTAATCGGCAAAAGCATCCACGCCGATCTGCGTCGATTCAAGCCAGACAACAATATTTTCATAATCATCACGACCGCGATCGATCGGCGGTTCGACGATCAGGATCGCGTGTCCGACCGCGCCGCTCAGCGCCGGATCAAGATCGATCTTTGTTTCGGCGGAAGAATCGGGCTTTGATTTGACCTTGATCGTTTTGTCATAAACGAGATTTCCGATTTCCGGTAGTTTTTTCTTGTCGCCATTTGCGTAAACGAAATAGGTTTTGTAATCTTCCGGGTTGACCCGATAGAGCTTGACGTTCAAACTCTTGTAATTGGTGGAATAAACCGTAAAAATGCGCTTCGCGCTCGGGTCAAGCGTCACGAATTGATTGCGGTCAGCGTCGGAAGAAAGGCTCGGACTAGCAGCGCCGATCTTAAATTCCGTCGTGATATTTTTGCCGAGCTTTTGTCCAAAAATGTCTTTGAGCGCGCCCGAAACCGTCACTTTATAAGTCTTCCGCGGGTCTTTGCAGCAGCCGCCGATTTCAATTTGATTTCCGTAAAACGCAAAATTCGCGTTTTCGATTTTCGGCTCAATTTTTATCAAAGATTTATCAAAGCTTTCGGCATCGATCGGATTGCTGAATTCGATTCGCAGATCTTCGTAAGAACTGCATTCCTTTGCGTTGCGGTCATAACCGCAAAAGGATTTTGCGAATTTCATCGTGCCAAAGGTTTTGAACGCAAAATATTGCGGCAAAACGCTCGTCAAATCTCCTTCTGCGGACGGCGTTCCCGTTTCAAAAATGACGATGATTTTTGAATCAACCGGCAGTAAATCAACTGCCCGAAAAGCCAGCCATTGATCCGGGACGAAACCTTTGATCGTTTCAGAAACCTTTTTGTCCGCGTCAATTTCCGATTTTTCGGCAAGCCGCAGCGCGAATTTTTCTCCGTTTGCCGTCAGGCTGATCTTTGGCAAAACGGCGGCGGCGTTAATGCGTTGATCAAATTTTACAAGCAAAACCGCGTCGCGTTTAACGGTTTCGCCGGTTGGCGTAAAACTTTCGACCTTCGGCGGCGGCGTTTCAAAATTCCACGAAACTTCATTTTGCAAAATTCCGCCGCTGACCGATCTTGTTCCGGCGGGAATCGTTGCCGTAAATTTCGTCGCCATCGGAAAACGCGTCGTCGCGTCGAAGATCAAGGTTTTCGTCCCGAGCCAACGCCAATTGCCTGCAACTTCGGGCACGAGCCGCACGGGAACTGTCTGCGAAGCGATATTTTGCGTCGAAACAGCGATCATCGGCTGCGAAAATGTGACGCTCAAATCAGTCACCAGCGGAACAAAACCCTGCGGCGAAGAACGAACCACTTCGAGCGCGGCGGAATTTTCCGTCGGCGGCGCGGCAGGTTGCTCTTCGGCGGGAAATTTTATCGAAATTGTTTTGCCCGTTTTCGGCGCCGGCAAGCTGTTCGGACGGATCGCAAAATCTGTCTGATCGTCTGTTTCCGCCCCGATCGGCGGCAGCCGCTTTAAGATCGCTTCCGCATCCGCGTCGCTTATTTTAACGGCTTCGGAAGTTTGCGAAACCATTGGCTCAGAAGTCTTCGCCGCGCCTTCGCGAAGCCGAAACTGCAAACCTTTTTCTTCTTCAACCGTTTTAGAATCAGGAGTTTGGGCAGTTGTGAAATTCACCAAAGAGCTTCCCAAGATCGCGTAGATCAGGACGAGGCAAATCAATCTGTTTCTTTTCATAATCGAATAAAAGCGTCAGCCGCGTTTCTCGCCTGACTCAAAAGATTTTGCAAAATGGAGAAAAAACC
>JBBQOA010000056.1:0-12894 GCA_038330465.1 Pyrinomonadales bacterium | reverse complement strand
GCTTAATTTCTTGGCTTCTTTATAACAACGGACAATGAGCATATACTCCTCTTCCTTGTAGCCCTTGAAATCTGTAATCACACCAAGCAATTGTCGTATTTTACGCTTGGTATCGGGAATATCGCTCCAAAGCCGCGTATATGGAGTGGCTCCCTCGTCGCCCCACCATTCTTTTACCGAATCCCATTTCACATCATATCCTTTTGCCCATTCGTCAATCCATTCCTTGGCTTTTGCCGCCGGATCAATGCTCGCATCTGCTTCCGATAAGGCAAATGCGGCATGTACTATTCGATGAACAGCTTTCCACTGTGATTCGTCAAGTCCCTTGTTATATTCGGCTAACGGAGGATACACCTCGTCTCTCCAAAAGGTGCCGTCAAGACTGTAGTTCATTACTTTGTCCGGCGATTCGGGCGCGGCAAATGGAGAATTGGGAAGCAGTTTATCGGGCATCGCTAACTGAAATAAGACCGAAACCTCAGGTGCCGGTTCGGGCTCTTCGCCCGGAAATTGTTTTGTAACTTTTGCGATCAGTGGAATTTTACCAAGCAAAGGATTTTCGTCAAAAACAAGCTTCTCGATCAGATCTCGCGGGTCGCCTATTCTGAAATCATACTGCTCGACAGCTCCGCCCCCGCTTAATTTGCTGTTATTAAAAAAATGATCGCCGCCGCGCAGCTCCGTTCCGGCAGATTTTGTTGTGCCGTAACCTCCCGGAAAACGGATCGCCGCAAATGTACCGGATTCCGGAAGTTTGCTTTTTGGTAAGACCTCTCCGCTTTTCGGAAACTTCCCGGCGAGAATATTCCCGTAAATCTCCTCTTTTAATTTTTCGACCGCCGCCGGGTAATCATCGAGTTTGTGAACCTGCGTAAAGTAATTCCAACAGGCTTTGGCGTGATGAAAATCAGGATCGTTATTGCCGGGATGTTCGAGCGGTGTGTAAAGATATCCGAGAACTTGCAGACGCTGCTGAACACCTTTTTCCTTCCAGGGTTCCGCCGTTTGCGCAATCGGTTCAAAAAGCGCGTCGATATCGCCTAATTCCAATGTAATTGTATATTTAGCAACTTTATTGAGACGGTTAATCGTCGCTTTTTTAGGAATATAAGCCTTCTGCGATAAAACGGTCGCCCCGGAAACTTTAAGACTTTTAAAAAATTCCAGGACTTCCAGATTTTCTTGCAAAACCTTTTTAACGTCGTCGGGTTTAACCGATCTTACATTTTTTATCGTAACGGAAATTTTTCCTTCACTGTAGGTTCTAATCGGCGCATCAGGACAGTTGATAGCGACAAACTGCCTTGCTTGATTACCTTTATATGACTTGTCGGTATAATCTATTATTTCAACTGCGTCCCATTTCATTTCGCTATTTGCTCCGGTGTCGTTCTATAAAATCAGGCTCTGATCAATTTGTTATTTTTTTATTCCCCGTAGGCTTGTTTTATTGCGTCCATGGTTTTTGTATTTAGCTCGCCGTCTGGCTCTATATCCTTTGTGATTTGAAATTCCTGAATGGCATGTTCCAATTCATCAGTCAGCTGCCCGTCAATCGAGCCAAAAAAGAATCCCAAGTGGCGCAGCCGCCCCTGCACGCCGGTAATTTCGTTGTGCGGATTCAAGTTTCCAAGTAATAACTGATAAACTTCTTCGCCTTTGTTGAGGGATAATTTTCCCGATTTTGCATCGGGTGGAATAGATTGTTCGAGCTTCCCCTGACTGTCGGTTTTGCCCGAAAATTTCAAACCGTCAATTTCCAATTCAAATTCCTCGTTGGCGCGCGGTTCGTCTTCGATAAACAGTTGAAGTTTGAATTTCTCAGGCGTATTTTTACATTTATATTTATAGACTTGATCGGTCGGTTCGCTCAGTTCTTTGAGCTGTTTGTCCGGCACAAAAACGACATCGCCGGGCATCAAGACATTCATATCCACTCGTTTCTGTTTCAGTTCGGCGTTTTTCGGATGATTCCAAATTGTATCCTTAAAAAAACCATACTTAAACGCGATACTGGAGATACAATCGCCTTGTTTGACCGTGTAATTTATTGCCATAAAACATTACTCCCACGCATCTTTGTCCAAATCGGGAAAGGTGATCTTGCAGCTTCCCGGTTCGATCTCGTAAAGTCCGGCTTGTCCGTGTTCGTTAAGTCTGCCTTCTTTCGGCGCGCCGCCGGGCGGCGTGATGCGGTATTTGACGCCGGGCATCGGTTTGCCTTCGTTATCGACCAGAATGATCTCGATCCACGCTTTCTTTTGTTTCGGCTTTTCGACCGGGCGGCTCGCGCCCATCGACTGCAGAATTTGCTGGGTCATCTGAAAAGCGGTTTCGACGACGACCGGCGCGGGCGCTTCCGCCACGGTCTTTTTGAACGGACAACCGACCGTCGAGCCGGGCTGCTGCGCGGGAAAAGAATTCTGCGTATTTTTGATTTTAGGGGCTACATCATTCGACATCTTTATTTTTACTCCCCGGGATTGACCAACACCGTCGCCTCCAGATCGATATTTTTCGGTTCATTCGGAGCGGCTTTTTGCTCGTCCGGCGCAGCGCTGACCGCGTCCGGCTCTTCGGCGGGTTTCCAGGCGTTCGGATCGTATTCCGCTTTGATCGATTCCCAGTTCTTTTCGGTCAGGACGTTGAGCAGTTCATCGAGCCGGTCGTTCGGCGCGACTTCCGCATCGTTCAAAAGCACCTGACATAACCGATGGGTATCGAAATTCGGAGCAACCTCAAACATCACCGCCGTAAAAGCGGAGATCGAGGATTCAAAAGTCATCTCATACCGACGGGCGCGGGCAATGCCGGTGCGAATCAGCTCATGAAGAGTTTCTTCGGGCAATTCAGCGACCGCGAATTTTTCATCGCCGGGCAGAGTGACGACCGCCGCCGGATATTCTTCAAGCAGATGCGCGGCGATCCGGCGCACGAAATTCTCCTGCGCGACGACTTCGATGACCGACTTTTGTTCGGGACGAATTGATAATCTCATTGGTTTAATTTAGCTCTCAAGATCCAACCTCAAGTTGTAGTTTTGCTTCGTTCAATTTATTTTTTGCAAAATGAAACCGCGACAACTGGTTCAGATCGGGCAGCTCGGTGAAATAATACCTGACATCGCCGAAGATTATTTCGAGTTCGTCCCGGTTGCAGGTCATCAAAAAAGGCAGAAGGACACGCGGGTCGTAGTAACGAAAGAGCAGCGGCTTGCCGTTTTCATCATCGACCGTCAAAAGCTGCCGAAAATGTTTCCGCATGCCGGTGATCGAGACCGCACTCTGGGCGAAAATGCCCCAGTGTTTTCCCCAGCATTCCGTCAAGAGCCAATCCGTAAACTTTGTTCCCGGAAATAAATGAACCAGATAAGGCGCCGCATAGACGAGATCGGCGGGCAGTTCGCCGCGATACAGACAAACATTCGGGGCATTCATTTCAAAGAGTTTGACCGGCAGATCCGGCACCGATGCCCCGTCCAACACGGCGTAGGTGTGAGCATCCTTTCTAAACAGATATTTTTCCAGTTGCGATTTCATCGATTATCCAAACTCAGCTGAAAGTTCTGCGGTAGCAGATGATTCAATATTTGAGAAGCCGTCTGCTACCGCAGACGGCTCCGACAAAGCCGCCTATGATTGCCGCGAGCAAATTTCACAGAACGTTGCTCCGTTGTTGGCGGCTTGGGTCAGCACGAGCGCCGCCGGACTCTGAAATTGCGGCTTCGGCGGCGGCGCTTTCGGCGAGAGTGAAACACGCGCCCCCGGTTCGGCTCGATCGGCTTCTTTCGGTTCTTTCGGGGCTTCGGGACTGCTGCCCGAACCCGAGCCTGCCGCGCCGCCGCTGTTGATCATGACCATCGTGCCCTTGATAAAAATGCCGCCCGCATTGATATTGATGAAATTGCCGCCGACCTTTAAGGTCAATGAAGTCCCGGTTTCGAGCGTCATCGACGTTCCCGATTTGAGATGAATTTCGGTGCCCGCGTCAACCGCAAATTTTGTCCCGGCTTTTTCTTCAAAATCGACGCCCGCATTGATCGAAATCGAGCCGTCAACTTTTTCGTTATGGTCGCCCATAACTTTTAAATGCTTGTCTTTTTTGACCTTTTCGTACTGGTCGTTTTCGACGATCAAATGACGGTCGTGCAGAATCGTTTCCATCACGTCATTTTTGACGCGAATGTCCTGATTCTTTTCGGCGTGAATGAAGATCTGCTCCGACCCTTTTTTATCCTCAAACCGGAATTCGTTAAAGCCGCCGCCGCCTTTCGATGAATTTGATTTGATCGTCGATTTCGTTTTCTCGTCCGGCAAAGTGTAGGGCGGCATCGTCTGCGGATTATAGACGCAGCCCGTGATGATCGGCTGATCCGGGTCGCCTTCGAGAAAATGGACGATCACTTCCATCCCGATCCGCGGAATGAACATCGTTCCCCATTTGTTTCCCGCCCAGGCTTGCGCGACCCGTACCCAGCACGAACTCGCTTCATTGACCTGTCCGTCGCGGTCCCAATTGAACTGAACTTTGACGCGCCCGTATTTGTCGGTAAAGATCTCTTCGCCGCCGGGTCCGACGACAAATGCCGTTTGACTGCCCTGGACACTCGGCTTCGGCGTTTTGCGCAGCGGACGAAACGGCGGCGCGCCCGAACCGTGGGCAATGCAGGTAAAACTGTTTGTATAAGACTCTTCAACATTGTCATCCGAAACGTAACTCGGATTTTGTTCGGATTCGTGCGTGACGGAGGTGATCACATACTGCCCGTCGTTGGCGCTGTTCGGATGGTTGAACAATTCAAACCGGTAGCCCGCGGTCATTGCCGAACAATCGCTCGCTCCGCTGATCACCTTATACTGCGCGTCGAGTGATTCCATCATTGTTTTGACGGTTGATTGCCGGTCGTTAAAGACGTTATTGAGTTCGCCCGATTGTTCGCCGCCGCCTTTGTCGATCCCATCATATTTCCGCGCATAGCCGCCCGGATAATCGTAAAGTTCCAGTTTCTGATTATCACTGACCGAAAAGACGCTCTGTTGGACCTCGTCAAGTTTATTCGTCGGAAGTTGAAAATTATGGTCCCAGAGTGTGACTTTGCCGGTTTGGAGATGAAAATCGGTGCGCCAACTGTTGACCGAGGTCACGAAATCTTCGGCTTGGCGGGTGACGTCGATAAAATACGGGATTCTTGCTTTCGAAGGACAATCGGGATGTGATTGCGGCGTATTGGCGACGATCATTTTGTGCTTCCCGTCCCGATGCTCGAAGTAGTAGCAAATACCTTCTTCTTCCATCAAACGCGAAGCAAAATCAAAATCCGTTTCGCGGTATTGAACACAGTAATTTCGCTTATTGGTAACTCCTTGAATTTGCCAGGTAACTTCAAAACCTTCAAAGACTTTGCGCAGAATGTCGGGAACCGAAAGATTTTGAAAGATCCGGCTTTGTTTTTTCTGCGTCAGGATCCAAACGTGCGGAACGATCTTCGCGTAATAGTAGGAAAAACGCGTATCGCGCGTTCCCTGCGAAAAACGATTGACGATTCCCGTCAGTTCGCGAATCGTCCCGTCCCGCTGGTCGATCGTGACCGTCACCGCCGTGCCGATGATCTCGGTCGGGTCAACCTCGGTCGCTTGAAAGCCGGCGGCGTCTTCTTCGTGAAGCAGTTCGACCTCGATCGAATACAATTCGGAAAGACCTTCCGAAGCCGTGATCCGGTTGATCAGAAGAAAATCCTTGCCCAAAGAAGTGTAAATCGCCAACAATCTTTTATCTTGTGTCGTCGCCATAACTTTCTTTCCTATTTTAAGAACATTCTTCGGGTAAAAATTCCTACCTCAAAAAATGAATAAAACTGCAGTTGTCGACGGTGGGGAGTTTTAGATACGATCAATTAAATGAACTGCTACGCGTGTCAACATAAAAGTTTTAAAGCACTTTGAAGAGATAATTTACGTTTAATTTGAAGATTATCTTATCGTCAAAGATCAATAAAAGTCAATCATTTCGAACTATCTATATTTTTAGTTTTGAGAGGCTCTCGAAATCCGCTAAAAGCGATAAACTTGTAACTACTGAAATGTTTAACTATCATTCAAACAGATTTACCGGTTGTCCGCCGACAGTTGTTCTCGATATTCAAAAAACCGGCGAAACAGATCGAATTTAAGAACAAACAGCTAATAACAAAATAATGAAACGAGTATTTTTAATTGACACGATGTCGCACATTTTCCGCGCTTTTTTTGCCCCGATGGGCAGTCGTCAAGAACCGCTTCGAAACTCAAAAGGACAAGTCACGCAAGCAGTTTTCGTCTTTACGAATATGCTTCGCAAACTTCTGAACGACGAAAAGCCCGAATATATCGCCGCCGTTTTCGATTCGCCCGAGAAAACATTTCGCCACGATTCCTATGCCGATTACAAGGCGAACCGCGCCGAAATGCCCGAAGATCTGGCGGCGCAGCTTCCCTTTATCGTCCGCGTTTGCGAAGCCTTCAACATTCCGATCCTGCGTCATCCGGGTTTTGAAGCTGATGATATTATCGGCACAATGGCGCAAAAAGTTGCCGAAAAAGGAATGCAAGCCATCATCGTTTCAAATGATAAGGACCTCTGCCAGCTCGTGCGTGATCCTTTGATCGTCTGTATGCGGCAAAATTCGCAGAATCTCAAACGCAAAGTTCCGGTCCCGCCGATCGAATATTGCGACGAAGCGTGGGTTGAGGCGAAATTCGGTCTGCCGCCGACCAGGATCATCGATCTTTTGGGTTTGATGGGTGACGCGATCGACAATATTCCCGGCGCGCCCGGGATCGGCGAAAAAGGCGCGTTGAAATTGGTTTTGGAATACGGTTCGGCGGAAGCGGCGATGGCAAATGCCGACAATGTGACGCATAAAACTTACCGCGAATCATTGCAGAACAATCAGGAGATCATTCGTCAATCTTTGGAACTTGCGACCATTCACACGACGATGGACATCGAGCTTGATCTCAACGCGCTCAAACATCGCGAGCCGAACCGGCAGCTCGCTTACGCGCTTTTCCGCGAACTCGAATTTTCGACCCTGACGCGCGAATTTGCCGATACGATGCCGCTTTTCGCCGGTTTGGACGAATCGTCGAACGTCGTCACGGAACGCCGTTACAAGATCATCAAAACGCGCGAAGAATTGGACGCGCTGGTCCGTCGGCTCTGGGAAACCGAACATTGGAGTTTTGAGGTTGACGATTCAAATTCGCCGCCGAAAGCGAGCAGTTTCGATAAATTGCCGCCGCTCGGCGTCGCGATCGCGACCGGCGCGGGTGCGTCCGCCTACATCGATCTCGAAAATTTCACCGAAGGGAAAGACGCGGCGGTCGCGCCGCTGCGCGATATTTTGTCGAACGGGTTTCTCGAAAAATGCGCGCACGATTACAAAAACAATCTCGCCGCGCTCGAAAAACTTTCTATCACGCCCGAAGCCGTCACGGACGACACCTGCATCGCCGCCTACCTGATCGATTCGACGCGGGCACGCTATGAACTGGATTTTTTGGCGCAAATGCATCTCGGTCTCGAAAAAGCATTCGAGATTCCCGAAGGCTGGACGGAAAATCAATACCGCGCGACCGAACGCGCCGATTTTGCCGCGCAGATCGCGCCCTTCCTGCGCAAAAAAATTCAGGAAGACGGACTCGAAAAGCTTTACGCGGAAGTCGAAATTCCGCTGATCTCGCTGCTTTATAAAATTGAAATGGCGGGAATGAAGGTCGATGTTTACGCGCTCCGCGGTTTTTCGGATTTTATTTCGACCGAGCTCGAAGGTTTGCGCGAACAGATCTTCGCGATCTCGAACCGCGAATTCAACATCAATTCGCCCAAACAAGTCGGCGAAATTCTCCAGGAACTCAATATCGCGACCGGCAAAAAAACTGCGACCGGACAAATTTCGACGAGCAAAGACGTCCTTAACGAACTTGCCGAAACTTATGAGATCGCGCAATTTATCATCGATTTTCGCGAGCTCGACAAACTCAAATCAACCTACGCCGACACCTTGCCGAATCAAATTGCGGCGGACGGACGAATTCACGGCAAACTCAATCAAACCGTCGCGGCGACCGGACGGCTCAGTTCGACCGACCCGAATTTGCAAAACATTCCGATCCGCACCGAACTCGGTCAGCATATCCGCCGCGCCTTTATTCCAGAAAAAGGTCATAAACTGATTTCCGCCGATTATTCGCAGCTCGAACTGCGGCTGCTCGCGCACGTCACGCGCGACGAACGAATGCTCGAAGCGTTCAAAAACGGCGAAGATATTCACGCCCAAACCGCGAAACTCGTTTTCGGCGCAAAAACCGGCGCGGAATTAAAAGAAAAACGGCGTCTCGCCAAGATCGTTAATTTTGCGATCGCCTACGCAGTCGAAGCCTTCGGTCTCTCGCAAAGAGTCGGGCTGACGCGCGCGGAAGCAAAAAAAGTGATCGAAGATTATTACGAAACCTACAAAGGCGTCAAAAAATTTATGGATGAAACGCCCGAAGTCGCGCGTGAAAAAGGTTTCATCACTTCGATTTACGGCAGACGGCGTTATTTTCCGTCGATCAACGACCGGAATTACAACGTCCGTTCACGCGCCGAACGCGAGGCGATCAATATGCCGCTACAGGGGACGGCAAGCGATATTGTCAAAATTGCGATGCTCAGAGTGGACGAAGCCTTAGAGCGCGAAGGTCTGAAAACACAGATGATCATGCAGGTTCACGACGAACTGCTTTTTGAAGCGCCGCTCGATGAGGTCGAAAAAGCAATGGAAATCATCAAACGTGAAATGGAATCGGCGGTTGAATTGGACGTGCCCTTAACGGTCGAGATCGGCGCGGGCGACAATTGGATGAACGTCAAATAAAGATTCAGGCGAAAAATTTATTGATTCTTTCAAGCGCGGCGCGGGTCTGCGGATGATCTTCGCCGAACAGCGCGCGGTTTATTTCGAGCTCTTCGGTATAAAAATCGATCGCTTCGCGCGTTTTGCCTTCGAGCATACAAAGATAGCCGAGATTATTTAATGCTTTGGCGATCTCCGCATCTTTTTGTAAACACCGAAAAGTTTCCAGGGCTTCGAGATAAAGCGGTTCGGCGGCATTTAAATCGCCCTTCATCTGCAAAACTTTGCCGAAACTGTTCAGGCTGACGGCAACTTCCAGTGTTCGTCGCGAAAAATATTCGAGCCGAATGTTGAGGGCTTTTTGAAGATGATCTTCGGCGGATTCGAGCAATCCCAGATTTAGATAGGTCGTCCCGATGGTCGTGTGCAGATCGGCGGCAATTTCGGGTTGGTCGGTAAAATCGTTTTCGATCGAGGCGGCGGCTTCGCCCAAAACTTCGATCACCTTGACATCTTTGCCCTGTTCGCGCGGATCGGCAGAGGCGAGCATTTTTTGCAGGAATTGATTGATCCGTTCGGCTTTTTCGGTTTCGCGCAGGGCGCGGTCGCGCTGCCTTTTGGCAATTTTCGCCTGCCGCGCCGTCGCGATCAATCCGCCGACGAGCGAGAGCGCAATGCCCAAACCGGCGGCGACGCCCGCCTTGTTGCGTTTGACGAATTTTTCGGTCCGGTAGCCGAAACTGTCCTCGCGCGCGATCACCGGCAACCCGTTCAAATAACGGCGAAGGTCTTCGGCAAATTGCTCGACCGACGAATAACGGCGTTCGGGTTCTTTGCGCATCGCCATCAAAATAATATTGTCCAAATCGCCATTCAGTTCAGAAAGTGAGTATGGAAGTTGGGGAACAAGCGAGATTTTTTCCTTCCTCTGGTTTTCACTTTCAACTCTTTTCCCATTCGCGCTTTCTAAAGTTGACTCGCTCGGTTTTGTCGGCGAAGTGTCGGTAATGATCCGCGAGATCTCTTCGGCACTGTTGGTGCGGATGCGAAACGGGCGCTGTCCGGTCAGCAGCTCATATAAAATAACGCCCAGACTGTAAATATCGCTGGCGGTCGTGACGTTGCGCCCGCCGACCTGTTCGGGCGAAGCGTATTCGGGCGTCATCACCCGAAAGTTTGTCGGCGCGGCGCCGAGCGTCTGCGACGAATTCGGCGCGGTCAGTTTGGCGATCCCGAAATCAAGCAGCTTCGGCGTGCCGTCGTCCGCCACCAGAATATTCGACGGTTTCAGATCGCGGTGAATGATCAGATTTTGATGCGCGTAAGTGACGGCGGAACAAATTTGCAGAAAAATATTCAACCGCTCGTTGAGCAAACTCTGGCGGACGGCGCAATATTGGCTGAGCGGCAAACCTTCGACATAATCCATCACGAGATACGGCAAATCGTCTTCGGTCGAACCGCCGTCGATCAGGCGCGTAATGTTTGGATGTTCGAGCGCGGCTAAGATCTGCCGTTCGTGACGAAAACGCGCGATGATCTCCTCGGTATCGAGTCCGCGTTTGATGAGTTTGACGGCGACGCGTTTTTCAAATTCATTGTCGGCGCGCGTTGCCAGATAAACCGCGCCCATTCCGCCGCGCCCGATCTCTTTTTCGATCCGATAGGCGCCGATCTGGCGTCCGATCTGATTTCGCCTCTCTTTTGAAACGACGAGCTCGGAAACGGCGAAGGCGGGCTTTTCGATAAAGGTCACGTTTTGTTCGTGCGAGGCAAGCAAAACTTTGATTTCCTCGAAAAGCGCTTCGTCGGCGCCGCATTTTTCCCTGATGAAAGCGAGTCTTTGACCGACCGGCAAATCGAGCGCGGGATAAAAAATCGCTTTTATTTTTTGCCAGTTTTCGGGATTCATATCGCGGCGATCTTTTTTAGTTCTTCATAGATCGCGGGCATCAATTCGTTGACTGCTTCGCGTTTGCCGCTGCTCCAATCCTTGAGAATGAGCGAGATGTTTTTTTGGTCGTTCGATTCCAAATATTTCTTGCTTTTCTAAAAAAGAAATTCCTTTCCGTATTTCAAAATTATAAAACAATCTCAGATTAGTCACAATTTTTTGAGCTGATTTGAAAAAAAATCTCGCTAGATCAAGTAGAAGCCAAAATTTATAGAATTTCCCGAAGGAGAAAATAATGATTTCAAGAATTTTTAGCGTTTTTACAATAGTTTTAGTTTTAGCGGGTTTTCAGACAGCATTTGCCCAATATTCGGCAAGACTCGTGCAGATCGAACCGGAAAACGTCGCCGTCATTTACAACAACGGCGAATTTCGCACCGGCGCGACGACCGAAAGCGGCGGCACGGGCGGCGATTACGATTATGCCAAATTCGGCATCCGCGCCGGCACGACGCGCGGCTATACCGGCGTCGGGTTGGTCGATATTGTGCTGCCCGACGACTTCGACGGCGACGGCAAAGCCGACATCGCCGTCTATCGCGCCGGAGATTCAAGCGCCGCGCCGCAATCATATTTTTACATCATCAACAGTTCGGACAATTCGATCCGGATCGAACCGTGGGGATTACGAGGCGATATCGGAACGATGCCGGGCGATTATGACGGCGACGGCAAAACCGACATCGCCGTCTTCCGCAAAACCGGCTCGGGTTCGGTAAATCCCGCGTCATTCCGGGTCAGGCAATCAGACGGTTCTTATACGGTCACGCCATGGGCAACGGATTCGACTTTTCGATCACGACGCTGCGGGCTTACTAAACCGATCTGATCGCGGCAAGTTTCGATAGTTTGCAGAAATCGGTAAAAATCCTTTTCTCACCTCAAAACAAACACGGCTTCCGGGTTCACGCTCGGAAGCCGTTTCATTTAATTCCAAATGTCAAAAGATACGGTTTCATTTGATTTGGATCATTGGAGTTGTTTTTTGAAACGGTTGATTTGCCTGCTTCGGAAGTTATTTGGGCAGCTGCTAAACCCGCCGCGAGAGTGCTCATGAGAGCCGTTCGGTCAATGTTTTTCTGCTGAATTATTGATAATAAGAGATCGTTCGATAATGTGAAGTCAACGGTTTAGAGACTTGTTTTCCGTTTTCAATGACGAGCTCCGACTCTGTGTTTTTTGTCCAATTTCCGTGCTCGTCAAAAGAGTCATATTTTATGATATATGTCCGGTTGCTGTCAGCAAGGTCTATTTCTTTAATTTTATTTCCTTGTTCGTCTAAAGTTGAGGTAGTATGCCGATTTGTTTTGCCCCATTCGTCAAAGGCGATCTCTTCGACCTGATTTTCCTTGTAGGTATAAAAAACCTTTAGCCAATCCGTACCGTCGTTTTTAAGCCATTTTTCTTCATTTATTTTCCCGTCCGCATATTTGTATTCAAGGCTGAATTGATAACGCGGATCGGGCGCTTTCGGAGGCTTCGGTCCATTTTTTTTGAGAAAACTCAGATCCGGAATATTCGCGATCATTTTGAAATCGACGACTCTCAGCCCGTCAATGTATCCGAAAACTGAGATTTCGAGAGGCTCCTCTAAGAGATACGTCAATTGCTTTATTCGATTTCCGTTTTCGTTATAATCAGTGATCGTTTCAAAATACCGACCCTTGATGTCTGACTCTTCGGAAAGGTATTCGATTTCCTGAGTAACGGTTTTAACTTTGCCTTTCAAATTTTCATCTTCGGCATCGGATTTTAGTTTCGGCACGATTGGAAATTGCGGCAGGGCTTTTGGCGCGGCATCTTCAGTTTGTACGGCGGGAACCGTATTTTCATCGAGTAGTTTGAAACTGTCGAGAATCTTTATTTGGGCGTCCCCGCTTTCACCGTCTTTCCAAATGGTTGTCAGAATATAAAGCCGGTTTTTCACGAAAAAATAACGGTAAACGGCGGTCCCGCCATTGCCGAAATGCAGTTTGGCTTCCAAACCCGGATTACCGACGAATGAGGTTTCTTTCCGGCTGATTAACTTCCCGCCATCATTTTTGATCGACTTGATGACATC